>DATBCR010000049.1:0-9402 GCA_036270375.1 Pseudonocardiaceae bacterium
ACAGGGCACAGGAGCGGACGTCGAGACGACGATCCTGCGTCTGGTGCTGGCCAACTTCCCACATCTGCCCGTACCGACGATCCGAGAGGTGCCGACGCTGCCCGTCACCGATGCCGGCAAGCGGTCGAGTTCCCTCGCCCACCCTCCTCCTGAACGGACTACGCCACAGAGCCACGGGTCAGGTGATGGGTGAACCGGCGGTCCACCGGCCGGCGGCCCTCGATGACGTCGCAGACGTACTCCCCCCACGCCGGCCCGTGCTTGAACCCGTGTCCAGAGTCGCCGCCGACCACCCATACGGTGTCGTCGACCGGATGCCGTGCCAGCAGGAAGTCCTCGTTCCTGGTCAGGGCGTAATGCCGCCGCTCACGCCGCAGTACCGGCGCTTCGGCCAGGTCGGGCAGTCGCGCCCGCAGGTACGCCCGTACGTCGGCCGGCAGGCCGCTGGCCGGTACCCCGGTCGGCGCGTCGAGCGGGGTTTCCACGTCCGGCACGACCTTCACGCCCTGTCCGGCGATGGACGGCACGCCGTAGTAGCGCGCGCCGCGGTCCAGCCAGGCCGGCAGCGCGTCCGGCACCGTCCATGGGCCGCGTTCGCCAACGTACCAACTGTCCTGCCGTACCCGCCGAACCGATGCGAAGCCGGGAAACACCGAGGACAGCTCCGGTCCGACCGTCCACACGGTACGGTCGGCCGGCACCGTCCGGCCGGCCACCACGGCCCGGCCGGCCACCGCACGCGCGGTCGCCCGCACCATGTCCACACCCCGGTCCACGGCCGAGCGGGCCAGCGCCAGCACCGCCTCCTTGGCCAGCAGCACCGCGCCGTCGGGCTCGAACAACGCGCACTCGCCATTGGCGGCGAATCCGGGAAACCGGTCGGCCACCGTACGACTAGGCCAGATCTCAAGCGGAATGTTCAGGCGCCGCAACCGGTCCACGCTGTCGTGTAGCCACCCGTCGAACCCGGGGAAGATCAGCACGCCGATCGGCGTCACCAGTCGGCGACCGGTTTCCCGTTCCAGTTCGGCCCATCCGGCTGCGGCCCGGCGCGCCAACGCCGGATAGTAGTCGTCGGCTCCGTGCGCATGCCGCAGAATGCGGGTGTGCGACGCGGACGGCCCGCGCACGCCCGGCCCTTCGGCGTCCACCAGCCGGACCGTCCAGCCACGGCCGGCCAACTCCCGGGCCACCGACAACCCGAAGACCCCGGCACCGACGACGACGGCGTGTCCGTTCAGGAACCCATCACCCGCCGTTCCAGGTCCGCCGGCAGGCGGTCGAAGAACCGCGCGCCCGCGTCCACCCGGCTGCCCGCCGCGACCGGCCGGACCCCGTCCCAATACGGCGTGCCAACCTCGCCGAGCGCCGTCCACAATCGGCCTGCGAACGCCGGCATGACCGGTGCGGCCAGTTGGGCCAGCGTGCGGGCCGCGGCGGCCTCGGCGGCGAGTGCCGCGCCCGCGGTCACCGGGTCGGCACCGTCCTTGGTCCGCCGCTGTCCGGCGGCGAAGTCCCGCGCGCAGTGCACCAGTTCGGTCAGCAGCCGGGTGGCGCGGCGGGGGGAGAAGCCCGTTGCCGAGTAGGCGTGCGCACAGTCGTGGCTGATCCGGTCGAGCACGGCGAGCATTTCCCTGGCGGGACCGGTCGGTGCGCCGAGTTCCGGTACCCGGCCGTCGGCCGCACGGTCGATCCGGGCGAGTAGGTCGCCAAGCCAGCCCTGCCACAGCCCGGCCAGTTCGCCGTCGGCGAGTTCGTGGAACCGGGCCCAGCCGAACGACGTTCGCTCACCCTCGGGTCGGTCCCGGGCCAACACGAAGCGGACCACGTCGGCCGGTACCGCCGCCAGCAGGTCGCCCGCCCAGATCGCGTGCCGGCGGCTTGTGGAGAACTTCGAGTTGCCGAGCTGGTAGAACTCGTTGGTGAGCAACGCCGTTGGCAGCCGCAGGTCCGGGTCGTAGGCCATCAGCAGCGCCGGCTGCAGCAGCGTATGGAAGTAGCCGTTGTCGTAGCCGAAGAACTGCACGATCTCGGTGTCCGGGTCGTTCCACACCACGCGCCAGTCCGCCGGATCGCGTCCGGACGCAGCCAGTGCCTCGGCCACCTCGGCGAAGTAGCCGGGCAGCATCTCCGCCCACACGTAGATCCGCTGGTCGGTGAAACCGGGCACGGGCATCGGAATGCCCCAGTCCGTGGGATGGCTCACCGGGATGTCCGGCAGCCCCCGCGCCAGCAGGTCCGCGCACAGCGCCGCCAACTGCGGGCTGAGCACGGTTTCGGCGTGCCACGCCCGCAGGCGGTCGGCGTAGGCGCTCAACGGGAACACCAGCCGGCGGAACGGCCGGGTCGTCGGCTCGCCACCACATCCGTTGCACGCCGCGCCGACCAGGTCGGTCACCGCGTTGGGCAGCGCGCAGTTCTCGCAGGAGTTGCCGTCCGCGGTCGAGCCGCAGTGCGGGCACTTGCCGGTGAGGTGCGCCTCGAACAGGTAGCGTTCGCAGGTCTCGCAGTACGCGGCCGGCTCGGTCCGCTCGACCAGCGCGCCGCGCTCGTGCAGACGCGCGAAGAACTCCAGCACCAGCTCCTGGTGCCGGGGGGTGCGCCACGGCCGTACGTAACTGTCCGGCACGAACTGGGCGTGCGCGAAGATCCGGCCGATCTCGTCGGCGAAGCCCTCGGCCAACGCCAACGGCTCGACCTTGTCCCTGGCCGCCTTGGTGGGCACGTAGCTTTGGTGCACGTCCGAACCGGTCACGTAGTAGCCCACCCGGCCACGCAGCCGGGCCGCCCGCACGTAGATGTCCGCACCGGAGTACGGCCCGGACAGGTGGCCAAGGTGCAGGTCGCCGTTCGGGGTCGGCGGCGCCGCGGTGACCACCGTCACCGCCGGCCCGCGCCGCGCGCTCACAGGTCGATCCGGCCGTGCTCGACCGGCCAGTAGACGGACAGGAACACCAGGCGTTCGGTGGGATCGGCGTTGCGCACGTGGTGGCGTTGCCCGGCCGGGATCAGCGCGGTGATCTCCGGCCCGACGGCGCGCTCCTCGTCGCCGACGGTGAGCGTGCCATGCCCGGACAGGAACACGAACATCTCGTGGTCGGGGTGCTCGTGCGGGTCGGTGGTGCCGCCCGGCTCGATCACCGCGCGCCCCACCCCCCACGGTGCGAGGTCGTCCCCGTGATGCGGATACAGCTGCTGGTAACGGATGCCGTAGGCGTCGACCAGCTGCTCCTCACCCATTTTCCTGACCAACATGGTGGCTCCGAAGGGTTGTCGCGATGGTTTCCCGAGCGGGCGGGCCGAACCCGAAGGTGGTGAACGCCGTGCGTGCCGGCAGCGGATACACCGACCGGCCGGCCAGGGTGTTGACGATCACGGCGGAGCGCCACGCGGCAAGGCCGAGATCCGGCGCACTCACCCCGTGGGTGTGCCGTTCCGCGTTCTGCACGAAGATCGACCCGGTGACCGAGCCGTCGGACACCAGCCGGTAGGCGTGGTCGACCAGTGGCCGGCCGGCGTCGTCGGTCACCAGGCTGTCGGCCAGGTCGCCGAGCAGCGGCAGCAACGGCCGTTCCCGGTAGCCGGTGGCCGACACCACGGCGTCGGTGTGCTCGGTGAGCGTGCCGTCCTGTTGCGTGTGGCCCAGTTCCAGTTCGATGGCGCCAGGCACCACGCGTGCCGCACGGACCGTGGTCGCCGGTCGCAGCATCACGTCCGGCCACCCGCCCGGCACGCTGCGCCGGTACAGCTCGTGATGGATGTCCCCGATGGTCTGGGCGCTGATTCCCTTGTACAGCTGCCATTGCGTCGGCAGCAGCCGGTCCCGGGCCGGCTCGGGCAGCGCCGCGAAGAATCGGGTGTAGTCCGGAGTGAAGTGTTCGAGGCCGAGCCGGGAGTACTCCATCGGCGCGAAACCGGGCGACCGGGAGATCCACCGCAGGCCTTCCCGGCCCAATGGCCGGTGCCGCAACAGATCCAGGAAGACCTCGGCGCCGGACTGGCCGGAACCGACCACGGTCACCCGTGGGCTGGCGAGCAGTTCGGCGCGCCGGGCGAGATAGTCGGCGGAGTGCAGGACGGTCACCGCCGGGTCGCCAACCAGCGGGCGTAACGCTTGCGGCACAACGGGTTCGGTGCCAATGCCGAACGCGAGGTTGCGTGCGTGTGCCCGGCCGGCGAGCACGCCGTCGCCGGTCGTGTCCTCGCGGGTGTAGTCCACGACGAACACCCGGTGCCCGGGGTGCCAGCCGATCGACTCGACCCGATGGCCGAATCGGCAGGACCCCAGGTGCTGGCTGACCCACCGGCAGTACTCGTCGTACTCGACCCGGTCGATATGCGTCGATTCGGCGAAATAGAACGGAAAAAGGCGCTCGACGACGCGCAGGTAGTTCAGGAACGACCACGGACTGGTCGGGTCGACAAGGCTGACCAGATCGGCGAGAAACGGCACCTGCAGCGTCGTGCCGTCGATCATCAGGCCGGGATGCCACCGGAACTCGCCGGCCCGTTCCAGGAAGACCGCGGTCAGATCGGCAACCGGGCCGGCCAGCGCGGCCAGCGACAGGTTGAACGGGCCGACGCCGATGCCGAGCAGGTCGACGGGTTCCCGCGGCGACGGCGACGGTGATCTCACCCGGCCAACGGTACGGACGCCGGGCCGGCCGACATCGCATATCTTGCGGTGCAAGGGGTGCCCCGGTCAGGTCCGCAAGACCGGATAATCGCGAAGTTGCTCAATGCTTCCGTCGGGGTGGCCGGTGGACGTCTCGTCATGTTCCACTCGGAGCGGCTGAGGAGAGGGCTGACAATGCCGCAACCGACCGTCCACCGGCTGTCCGAAACGGATCGCACCCGCCACCGACGCCTACGGGAGCAGGGCAGCACCGACCGGGCCGACCTGGACGCAGTGCTGGCCGCCGGTTTCCTGTGCCATGTCGGCGTGCTGGTCGACGGCGTGCCCGTGGTGGTGCCGACCGTGTACGGCGTGGACCGTGACACCGTGTACTTCCACGGTTCGGTGGCGAGCCGCAGCCTGGTCGCCGCGCCACTGTCGACGGTCTGCCTGACCGTCACCCAGATGGACGGTGTGGTGCTGGCGCGATCGGTGTTCGAGCACGGGATCAACTACCGCAGCGCGATGGTGTTCGGGGTACCACGCCTGGTCACCGACCCCGCCGAGAAACTGGCCGGCCTGCGCGCGTTGACCGAGCACGTCATGCCCGGCCAGTGGGACTACGCGCGCCAACCGAACCGGACGGAACTGGCCGCCACCACGCTTCTCGCGCTGTCCCTTGCCGAGGCCTCCGTGAAGATCCGCACCGGCCCGCCGGACGACGGCACTGGCCCGGACGGCGCACTGGGCATCTGGGCCGGCGTGCTGGCGGTGCACACGGTCACCGGCGACCTGACGGCCGACCCCGGCATGGCAGCGCCCATGACCCCGCCGCCGCACCTGACGGCCAACGCACACCGACCGCTCGCCGACCGGAGCCCGTCATGACGCAGACCGAACCCGTCTCGATCTTCGACGCCATCCTGCGCCGCCAACGCGATCGGGAGTCCTCGGCCCGCACCTACGCACGCCACTTCCCGATCCTGCCGGTGCGCGCGGAGGGCATGGTCGTGTACGGCGCGGACGGTCACCGCTATCTGGACTGCCTTGCCGGCGCGGGCACGCTTGCGTTGGGCCACAACCATCCCGTGGTACGCGAGGCCATCCGCCGCACCATCGACAGCGGCGCCCTGCTGCACGCACTTGATCTGGCCACCCCGGACAAAGACGACTTCACAACCGCCTTGTTCGACACCTTGCCACCGAAGTTCGCGGCCGACGCGCGCATCCATTTCTGCGGCCCGGCCGGCACGGACGCGGTCGAGGCCGCGCTGAAGCTCATGCACACGGCCACCGGCCGGGCGGGGCTGCTGGCGTTCACCGGCGCGTACCACGGCATGACCGCCGGCGCGCTCGCCGTGTCCGGTGGCGTGTCGGTCAGCGCGCCACTGCCACCGAGCGGCGGGGTCACCCGGCTGCCCTACCCGTACGACTACCGGTGCCCGTTCGGCGTGGGCGGCGACCGCGGCGCGGACCTGTCCACCGAGTACACGGAGCGGCTGCTGGACGATCCGCTCGGTGGCGTGACCGACCCGGCCGCGATGATCATGGAGGTCGTGCAGGGCGAGGGCGGCGTGGTGCCGGCGCCGGACGAGTGGGTCCGGCGGATGCGCACGATCACCGCACAACGCGGCATTCCGCTGATCGTGGACGAAGTCCAGACCGGAGCCGGCCGCACCGGGGCCATGTGGGCCGTGCAGCACAGCGGGATCATGCCGGACGCGATGGTGCTGTCCAAAGCGGTCGGCGGCAGCCTGCCGCTCGCCGTGATCGTGTACCACCGCGACTACGACGGCTGGACGCCCGGCGCGCACACCGGCACGTTCCGCGGCAACACCCTGGCCATGGCCGCCGGCGCGGCGACCCTCCGATTCGTTACCGCGCAACGGTTACCGCAACGCGCAGCGGAGATCGGCGAGCACCTGATGACGCGGTTGACCGACCTGGCCGCGGAACTGCCGGTGATCGGCGACGTGCGCGGCCGGGGCCTGATGATCGGCGTCGAACTGGTCAACCCGGCCGGCGGGCCGGACGCGCGCGGTGCCCTGCCCCCGGCCCCGGAATTGGCCGCGCGGGTGCGTGCCGCGTGTCTGCGGCGGGGCCTGATCGTCGAACTCGGCGGCCGGTACGACAGCGTGCTGCGCCTGCTGCCGCCACTGATCATCACCGACGAGCAGGCCGAGGCCGTACTGGACCGGTTGGCCGACGCCATCGCCGCCGCCAGCGCCGTCAGCGAGTCGGACCGCGCGGCATGACCGACGCACTCGCCGACGCACTCGCCGGCGGCCTGGCCGGCCCGGTCGCGCTGGGGCCACTGGTCAAGGCGGCGCTGGACGGCCTGGCCGCCGGCGCCACGCGCCGCGCGGGCGCGGCACCGGCCGGCACCCCCGAGGAACTGGCCGCCCACGTCGTGGCCGAGTTCGGTCGCGACGACGCGGACCCGATCGCCGTGCTACGCCGACTGACCGCGGTGCTCGCGTACGGCAGCACCGACCCGGCCGAACCGGCCTGCGCCGCACACCTGCACTGCCCGCCGCTGGCCGTCGCCGTAGCCGCCGACCTGGCGGTCAGCGCGCTGAACCCGTCGCAGGACTCCTGGGACCAGTCGCCGGCGGGCACGGTGCTGGAGACCGCGCTCATCCGGGAACTGGCCGAACTGGTCGGCTACCACCCGGACCACGCGGCCGGCGTGCTCACGTCGGGCGGCACCGAGTCCAACACCACCGGCTTGCTGTTGGCTCGCGACAACATCCTTGGCCGTGTCTTCGGCCGATCGGTGGAACTGGACGGCCTGCCGTCCGGCACGAAGCCGCGGATCTTCGCATCGGCCGTCGCACACTTTTCGATCGCCCGCGCGGCCTCCCTGCTCGGGCTCGGCGAACGGACCGTGATCCCGGTTCCGGTGGACCGCACGCTACGGATGGACCCCACCGCACTGGCCACGGCCCTGACGGCGGCGGCCGAGGCGGGCGAAACGCCGATGGCCGTGGTCGCCACCGCAGGCACGACCGACACCGGCGCCATCGACCCGTTGCCCGCACTCGCCGATCTCGCCGCGACACACGGCGCATGGCTACACGTGGACGCGGCATATGGCGGAGGCGCACTGCTGTCCGACCGGCTGGCGCCGTTGCTGCACGGGATCGAGCGGGCCGACTCGATATCGCTCGACTGGCACAAGTTGGGCTGGCAACCGGCCGCCGCCGGCATCTTCCTGGTGCGGAGAGAGGAAACCTATGCGCCACTGGCCCGTCGCGCGGCCTACCTGAACCCGGAGGACGACGAGGCGAACGGCTATTTCAGCCTGCTCGGCCGGTCCCTGCGCACCACTCGCCGGCCGGACGCGTTCAAGATCGCGATCACGCTACGCGTGCTGGGCCGACGCGGGCTAGGCGAACTGGTCGACCGCTGCCACGCCCTTGCCCACCACGCCGCGGCGACCATCCGCACCCGACCCACGCTGGAACTGCACTCCGACCCGATCCTCAGCACGGTCGTGTTCCGTTACCTGCCAAGCGATCCGACCACAACGGACCGTACAAACGCCGAACTGCGCCGATCGCTGCTGCGCACCGGCCGCGCCGTGGTCGGCCGAACCGAACTACCCGGCACCGGCCCGGACCGGGTGCGGCTCAAACTGACGCTGCTCAACCCCCACACCACCCCGGCCCAAGTCGACGACCTGCTGACCGCCGTGGTCGAGGCCGGCCAAGACATCGAGCGCGGCCCCGGCGGTCGAACGGCAGACTGACGGGGGCTTGTTCGGGGCCGACGGCTTCGTGATCCGGTCGAGGGCACGTGACCGGCATGTGCGGTTGTCCGGCGTGTTGACCGCCACGGGTGCGCCGCCGACCGCGCACAGGTGAGCAAGACATTCCTGATCACCGAAAACGTCCCGGCCAACAGCAACGAACTCGCGGCGATGATCGACCGCTCCCGCCCGAACCGGTTCACGATCACGTGGCCCGCTCAGGACAACCTCGACACGAGGGCGTTGCAGGACAAGGCCCAGACGCGTTCCAACCGCGGACGTGTTCGCCGTCATCATGCTGTCAGCATTGTGTGCGGTTGCCGCGTGGTTCAGGCTGCAGCCATTCCAACAGCCGAACTCCGGGAGCGCCCATGTCTCTGGCCGATCTGATCGAGGAAACCCGCCAGGCAATGTCCGACAACCCGGCGAACGCCGTCGAGTCCTTCCGTGCCACCAGCACCCTGGCGCCGAACACGGCCACCTTGGTCAAGGTCCAGATCGGTGACCATGTGTTCGCCGTGGACGAACCCGCCGCGTTGGGCGGCACCGACTCCGCGGCCAGCCCGGTGGAATACGCACTGGCAGCGCTGAGCTCCTGCCTGGTGATCACGTATCAGTTCTGGTCAGCCATGCTTGATATTCCGCTGGACGCGGTCCACGTAACCGTGGACGGCGACCTGGACCTACGCGGCGTGTTCGGGCTCGGCGACATTCGCCCGGGTTTCACCGACGTGCGCGTCTCAGTCGAGCTACACGGACCCGCCAGTGCCCAGAGTTACGAACACCTGCGGCAACTCGTGAATGAGCATTGCCCGGTGGTCGACCTGTTCCGCAACCCAACCCCGGTCACCATCACCTGAGGTCTGCCGCTGTGGGTTCCCGGGAGATCCTTGACGATCTTCACGCGCTTGAGCCGCAAATCACCATCGGGCTGCTCACCGACGTGGCCGGGTTCCCGCTGATGGCGCAGGCGTTCGAGGGTACTGGGCCGAGATGACCACCCTGCTGCCACGATCGAGGCGTTCATGACCGCCCA
>DATBCR010000050.1:0-4958 GCA_036270375.1 Pseudonocardiaceae bacterium
GCCGGGCAGACGTACAGCCCGTCCGAGGTGTCCAGCATGATCCTCGAGAAGCTGCGCAAGGACGCGTCCCGTGCCCTGAGCGAGGAGGTCACGCACGCCGTGATCACCGTGCCGGCGTACTTCAAGGACGCGCAGCGGGCCGCCACCCGGGATGCCGGTGAGCGGTCCGGCCTGGTGGTGAAGAAGATCATCGACGAGCCGACCGCGGCGGCCGTGGCGTTCGGGGTGGAACTGCCGGTCGGCGACCGGCACCGGGTGCTCGTGTACGACCTCGGCGGCGGCACGTTCGACATCTCGATCCTCAACACGGTCAAGAACCCCGAAGGGCGCAGCCAGTTCCAGGTGCTCGCGTACACCGGCGACAACTGGCTCGGCGGCGACGACTTCGACCTCGCCATCGTGAACCTGATCGTGGAGTCGGTGCGCAAGCGCTGCGGCAGCGACCCGTCCGGTGACAAGAAGTTCCTGGTACAGGCCAAGAAGGCGGCCGAGGCGGCGAAGCGGATGCTGAGCAACCAGCCGGAGGCGGAGATCGTCATCCCCGGCGCGTACCAGTCGCCGGAGGGCGGCCCGCTTGTGGACGTGGACATGGTGCTGACGCTCGAGGAGTACGAGCGGATGATCGCGCCGTTCGTGGATCGCACGATGAACCTGGTCCGCGAGGCGCTCGGCGGCCAGGAGCTGTCCCCGGAGGACATCACCGACGTGCTGCTGGTCGGCGGGTCGACGCTGACGCCCAAGGTGTACCAGACCGTGGAGAACTTCTTCGGCAAGACCAAGGTGCGCCGCAACATCAACCCGATGGAGTGCGTCGCGCTCGGCGCCGGCATTCTCGCCGGTACGCTGCACGGCCTGGAATGCCCGAAGTGCAACAAGGTCAACGACGAGGCGGCAACGTCCTGTGTGGACTGTGGCACCAGCCTGGCGAGCGCCCGCTCGGTCGGTGACACCGGCATCCACGAGGTGACCGGCGTCGCGGTCGGCATCGCGGTGGTGAAGGGCAACCAGCGGGACGTGTTCGCGCCGATCATCCCGAAGGCCACGCCGTACCCGCTGCCGCAGCCGATGCGCGGCTCGTTCCTGGCCACCGACGGTCAGCTGATCCGGGTGCCTGTGTACGAGGGCGACAGCCCGGTGGCCAGCCAGAACGACGAGCAGGGCGTTGCCGAGTACATGCTGCCGCGCGAGATCGCGGTGAACAGCCGGGTGGACGTGGATCTCAACTACAGCAAGGACCGGACGATCACGGTCGTGATCAGCATCCCCGGCACGGACATGCGCCATGAGACCACCCTGCGCACCGACCTGCACCGCACGCCGGCACCCGGAATGGGCCGGGACGAGGACGAGGAGACCGTCAGCTGGCGCGAGGAACTGGTGTACGCGGAGGAGAACGCGCGGCAGTTCCTCGACCAGTACGAGCAGTTCATCGAACCGGCGCAGGCGATGAAGATCCGGCGCGACCTCGACCAGGCGCAGAAGGCGCTGATCATGTCCGACAGCGCGGAATGCCGCCGGATGGCCAATCTGCTGCACCGCTACCTGTTCGACTCGGGCATCGCCAGCCAGCTCCAGCTCGCCGAACGGGCGGCGGACGGTGCGCCGCCCGCCGTGGCCAAGGAGATCAACCAGGCCATCACGGCCGTGCAGGAGTCGCACCGGCAGGGCCAGCGGGACCGGGCGATCGAGCAGACACGGGTGCTCAAACTGTTGGTGGCCACCACATTGGAACAGCGCAGGGTGTCCGAGGTCTCCGACGCGGAGAACCTGGGTAGCCTGCTGCGGCACGAATGATGTCGGTGGACACCGGACAGTGGAGCGGGCCGTGACGCGCATCAATCTGGGCTTGGACCTGGGCGGCACCGCGCTGCGCGTGGCGTTCGCGCCGCCCGGCCAGCCGGCCAGGTTCGCCCAGCTCGCGGAGACCGAGTGGCCGTGGCTGCTGTGCGCGCCCAACGAGGACCGCGCCACCGTCGAGTACCTGCCGGCCACGTTCCGCAGTGCCAAGACGGCACTCGGCACGGCCCCGATCACGTCGGTCGACGGTCACCGCGTTGACACGACGGAGCTGATCACCGCCGGCCTGCGCGCCATCCGCTCCGGCGTCGAACGGGACGCGGACGCGAAGATCGGCAAGACGGTGATCAGCGTCCCGGCCCGGTTCCTGTCCCGTCAGCGCACGGCACTGCTGGCGGCCGCGAAGGCGGCGGGCCTGACCGACGTACAGCTGATCAGTGATTCGATCGCGGCGGTGGTGGCCCACACCGGCGGCGAACGCGGCGGCACGGTGCTGGCGTTCGGCATGGGTTACGGCGGCGTCGAGGTCGGCCTGGTACGTGCGCTGCGCGGCCATTGCCGGGCGTTGGAGTACGACGGTGCCGCCGGGCCGGCCGGCCGCACGCTGGACGAACAGATGCTGGCGACCCTGGTTCGTGAACTCCGCCAGTCCCGACAGCCGGTGGATCCGACGGATTGGGACGAGTCGACGTGGCGGCGGCTGCGCCTGTACGCGCAACGCATGAAGGAACGTCTGGCCGGCGGCATGCCGGCGGAATTCCCAGCCTCCCTGCCGTCGGAGAACGGCACGGTGCGACTGCGGGCGATCAGGCCGGAGCACTTCGAATCCGCACTACGCGGCCCGCTGGCCCGCACGGTGGACCTTGCACACGGCATGCTGTCCAGAGCCGGCCTGGTACCGTCCGATGTGGACACGGTGCTGCTTTTCGGTGGCAGCACGAGGATTCCACTGGTATCGACGATGGTGGCCGGCCTGGGCGGCACGGTCCACGCGGCCCCCCCGGAATACCTGGCCCACGGCGCACTGCTGTCCGCGGACATGATCGGCGGCGGCAAACTCGGCAGCGCGGAAGACCACCTGGCAAGCGCGGCCGACGGCACCGACAACTCGGACAGCCCGGCGCCCCCACTGGCGACGGAGGAGTTCACGGCCCCCGACATGCCGGCCACCGTCTGGCCGCACCCCACCCAACCGGACCCATTGGCCAGGGCAAGGCAACTGGCCGCCGAGGGCAACCGCCCCGAAGCAATCACATTGCTCCAGAACCTGCTCACCCAAACCACCGCGCTACTGGCCGAACTCGAAACACCTGTGGCCCCCACTCGCATCGAACAACGATCGGTAGCCGACGTACTGGTCCGCGCAAACGCCCTACTGGCCCAAGGGCAATACGAGGCAGCGGTAAGAGCGTCCCACGGCGCATGGGAGGAAGAACCACGCCGCCCAGACGTATTCGAGGCAATGCTGGAAATCCACATCCGCTGCGCGGCGGCAATGTCCGACAACGCACTGGACGAGCTGTCGGCAGCCTGCAGCTGGCTACTGTGCGCGTGCAGCCACGACCAGGGAAACCCCCTCCTGCGCGGCCTGCTGGCCAACCGCGAATACCACTACGGCCGCGAACTGCTGCGCCTCGGCAGAGACTCGGAAGCGTTGACAGCACTGGAGACAAGCACCGACCTGGACCCGGACCACACCCAGGCGAGAGAACTGCTCACGAAACTCCGCAAAACAGCCCGAAAACGAAATCCGTGAGCCTTCGTCAGCGGCCAGGTTCGATGATCGTCACGCCGGCCGTTGGTGAAGTGGCCATTTCGGCAAGGGCGGTCGGGGCGGCGTCGAGGCCGATCGTCCTGGTGATCAACAGGTCGGGCCGGAGCACGCCGGACGCGATCAGCTGGAGCATCGGCGGGTAGTCGTGCGCGGCCATGCCGTGACTGCCGAGCACGGTCAGTTCGTACGCGATGACCCGGTCCATCGGCACCCTCGGGTCGCCGTCGATCGGCGGCAACAGGCCGACCTGGATGTGACGGCCACGCCTGCGCAGCGACTTCACCGAGGCGGCACAGGTTTCCGGGCTGCCGAGCGCGTCAAGGGCAACGTGCGCACCACCGCCGGACGCGTCGACGACCGCCGCCACGACATCCTCCGAGGGCGCATCCACACCCACCACGGCCCCGAGCCGGGCGGCGAGCGCGAGCGCGTCGGACGCGACGTCGACCGCGATCACCTGAGCACCCGCGGCCACCGCGATCATGACCGCCGACAGCCCGACCCCGCCGCAGCCGAACACCGCGACCCACTCCCCCGCCGCCACCCGGGCCCGATCCCGCACCGCGCGGAACGAGGTCGCGAACCGGCACCCCAACCCGGCCGCCGTGGTGAACGGCATCGAGTCCGGCACCGGGATCAGATTGACGTCGGCATGATCGACCGCGACCAGTTCCGCGTACGACCCCCAGTGCGTGAACCCGGGCTGCGTCTGCCGCTCACACACCTGCTGCGCCCCCGAGGCACACGACGCACACCGCCCACAAGCACAGATGAACGGCACCGTGATCCGATCGCCGGCCCGCCACCCTGTGACGTCCGCGCCGATCGCGACGACTGTCCCGGCCAATTCGTGCCCCGGCACGTGCGGTAGCCGGATGTCCGGATCGTGCCCGACCCACCCGTGCCAGTCACTCCGACACAGCCCGGTCGCCGCCACCCGAACCACCACGCCATGCCGGGCCGACACGGGATCGGGAACGTCACGAACGTCAAGCGCCCCACCGAACTTCTCAAACACCACAGCACGCACCGTTGCGCCCCTTCCCGGCGGACCGCCCGGCCAACCGGTCCGAACCTACCCGACGATCGCGCGCGCGTAACTCCAGTGTGGACCGCACGGCCATGATCAGGAGCCTGTTCGGACAGAAGGGCGACAAACGTTGGCCGGCCCGTTATCGCGGTAACACCACCGAGGGCGTTGACGAACGTCCAGTTATCGAAATTCAGCATCGAACGGGAGGAAACACAATGGGAATCAGTCTGGCCAAGGGCGGCAACATATCCCTGACCTCGGTAAGGACGGCAATGCCCTGTCCGACAAGCACTTCGTGTTCTTCAACAATCTGCGTAGTCCGGACGGTTCGATCGAGCACACCGGTGACAACCT
>DATBCR010000051.1:0-8580 GCA_036270375.1 Pseudonocardiaceae bacterium
AGACCCGTTCCCACAAGGCTTTCTGCTCTGACGGTCAGCCGACCGGCAGTCCGGCCAAGCCGAGTTGGCCCAGCGAGTACGTCCAGCCGACCGTGCGGATCTGGCCTTCCGGGCCGCCGGCCGGGAAGGTGTGTTTGAGCACGAGGTGGCTGCCGGAGCCACGCGGTTCGATCGTCACGTCGATGATTTCGTCGTTGCTCCACCGGTAGCTCAGGTGGTGCGGCGGATCCACCACGGTGAATTCACCGCGCACCTCGAACGGGTTGCCGTCGAAATCGAGGCTGACATGGTATTTCCCGCCCACGCGGGCATCCCATTCATGCACGTCCCACAGTTTCTCGTCGGCACAGCCGAACCACAGGCGGACAATGTCGATGTCCGTCCACGCCTCGA
Organism: Pseudonocardiaceae bacterium; assembly: GCA_036270375.1. Taxonomy (GTDB): domain Bacteria; phylum Actinomycetota; class Actinomycetes; order Mycobacteriales; family Pseudonocardiaceae; genus DATEPR01. The sequence goes on from DATBCR010000051.1 coordinate 394, forward strand.
ACACCCGTTCCGGCGGAGACGTGTACTCCCGCTCCATCAGCAGCGTCTCAGTCGCCGTCGTCTCGTTGGTTTCGGACATTGAGCACCTCGTCAAGTCGGTCCAGGCTCGCGGTCCAGCCGCGGCGCAACTCGTTGACCCAGCTCACCAGGTCGTCCAACTGTCGTGGCACGAGCGTCACCTCGTCCACCCGGCCGCGCCGCGTCCGCGACACCAGCCCGGCGCTTTCGAGCAGGCCGACGTGCCGGCTCAGCGCCTGTTTCGTGAACCCGAAGTGCCGTCCGATCTCGGGCGTGGTCATCGAACCCCGGGCCAGCCGCACGACGATCTCCCGCCGCCGTTCGTTGGCCAGGGCGTCGAACACCGTGTCCAGCACCGCACCGTCACCCGCCACGCCGACGACCGTAGCCCCGGCGACACCGAAACGTCAACAAGAAGGTTGACGTTCAGCGGTCCGCCCAGATGCCGCGAATGTGCGCCAGGTGCCGGCGGGTCATCGCCTCGGCGGCCGTCGCGTCTCCCCGCAGTACGACCTCAAGCAGTTCGAGGTGTTCGTGCGCGGACGGCCCCAACTCGTCCCGCTCGGCCAACGCCGGCACCCCGTACAGCCGGGACCGGTGGCGCAGGCCCCGCACCACCTCGACCAGGTGCTCGTTGCCGGCCAACGCCAGCAACGCCAGGTGAAACGCGTTGTCCGCGGCCACGTACGCCCGGATGTCGCGCCGCGCGGCCGCCGCAACGATGGCCTCGGCCAGCGGCCGCAGCGCCTCGATCCGCGCCCGTGGTGCCGTCGCCGCGACCTGCGCCACCGTGGGCGGTTCGAGCAGCGCGCGGATGGCCGTGTACTCGTCAAGGTCCCGCCCGGTCAGCTCGGTGACCCGGAAACCCTTGTTGGGCACGGCTTCGACCAGGCCCTCCTTGGTGAGGTCCAACATGGCCTCACGCACCGGGGTGGCCGACACGCCGAACCGCTCGGCCAGGCCGGGCGCCGAATAGACGATGCCGGCGCGCAGCTCGCCGGACACCAGCGCCGACCGCAGTGCCTCGGTGACCCGGGTCCGCAGGCTCGCCGGCCGCGCGAACGACGGCAGGCTCGGGTGCGCGTCCGCCGCAGTCATCACATGCCTTTCGACTACCGGTGAGATGTGACATCGTACTCACCGCCGGCACGCACCGGCGCGAACCGAACCTGCCTGCGACGCTCACCACAGTCATGGCATGGTGTGCGCGTGGAGTTCATCTACCGAGTTCTCGCCACCGCCATCGCGGTCTGGGTGGCCACGTTCCTTCCCGGCATCAACCTGCTCACCGCGTCGACCGCGGCCCAGGTTGGCACGCTGGTCGGCGTCGCCGTGGTGTTCGGGCTGGTGAACGCCGTGATCAAGCCGCTGGTCAAGGTCGCGGGCTGTCTGCTCTACGTGCTGACGTTCGGGCTGATCGGGTTCGTCGTGAACGCCCTGCTGTTCTGGTTCGCGTCCTGGCTGTCGGGTCGTGCGGGCCTGCCGTTCCAGGTCACCGGGTTCTGGCCGGCGTTCTTCGGCGCGATCGTGGTGTCCGTCGTCGGGTTCGTCCTGGCGATACCGCTGCACATCCGCGCGATCCAGAAGAAGGTCACCCCGCGCCGCTGACGAACCCACCGGCGTCATGGCCGGTAACGCGCCCCGACGCATCTCCGATGACGTGGATGAGGTTAGCCTATCCATGGTGCCGGACGACGACGGGAGACGCCGTGTGGGCGGATGCGGTGCCCAACCTGCTCATCGGCCTGCGCGAAGGGCTGGAGGGCGGCCTCGTGGTGAGCATCCTGCTCGCCGCTGTCCGTCGTAGCGGTGGTGGCTCGACCCGGCCGATCTGGCTCGGAGTGCTCGGCGCCCTCGTGCTGTCGCTGAGCTTCGGCGCCGTGCTGACGTTCTCCAAGTCCGCGTTGTCCACCCGCGCGCAGGAGGCCTTCGGCGGCACGCTCAGCGTGATCGCCGTCGTGCTCGTCACCGGGATGATCTTCTGGATGCGCCGCACCGCCCGCGGCCTGTCCGGGGAACTCAACGCCAAAGTGGACACCGCGCTGAAGCTGGGCGCGGGTGCGCTCGTCGCGATCGCCTTCCTCGCCGTCGGCCGGGAAGGCCTGGAGACGGCGCTGTTCCTGTGGACGGCCGTGCAGGCGTCCGGCGAGACGGTTGCCCCGCTGATCGGCGCCGCGATCGGTGTCCTCGCCGCGGTCGGGTTGTGTTTCCTGCTCTACCGCAGGGCGATTCGCATCAACCTCGGCGTCTTCTTCGCCCGTACCGCGGTCGCGCTGGTCGTCATCGCGGGCGGCGTGCTCGCCTACGGCATCGGCGACCTGCAGGAGGCGACGTTGCTGCCCGGCCGCACCTGGCTGGCGTTCGACCTGACAGGCTCGATCGCGCCGGATTCCTGGTGGGTCAGCATCATCAGGGGCGTCACCAATCTCACGCCGGCCATGACCTGGCTTCAGGTGGTCGCCTTCGTCGTCTACGTCGCCGTGGTTCTCGTCGTGTTCCGCCGCGCCGGCAAGGCCGTCCCGGCACCAAGAGAACCCGCGGCACCTAAGCAGCCCACCGCATCCCCGGTCGCCACCGCCTTGCGCGACAACAGGTGGCTCGCGATCGGCGCCGTCGTTCTCGTGCCGTTGCTCGCCGTCGGCGCGTTCGTCCTGTTCACCGGCGGCACCAGCAACACCGATGCGAGCAACACCGTCACCATCACCGCGTCGGCCTGCGCGCCGGACTTCACGTCGCTGACCGCGGGCCGGCAGAACTTCACCGTCGTCAACAAGTCCGGCCGCGTCGGCGAGGTCTACTTCGTCCAGTCCTCGGGCGGCGGCGCCATCGGCGAACTGGAGGGCATCGGCCCCGGCACACAGCAGACCATGACGGTCACCGTGGCGGCCGGCAGTTACGCCTGGCGCTGCCTGGCCGCCGGCCACCCGGCCCAGACGTCGAACACCGTGCGCACGAGCGGCGGCAGCGGCGTCGCATACCCTCGGCTGTTCGCGGTGCCGCCACTGCAGCCGAGCGAACTGGACGTGCCGATCCAGCAGTACCAGACCTATGTGGCCGGACAGCTGGTCACCCTCGCCGCCCAGGTCGCCACCCTGAACACCGCCGTCACCACCGGAAACGCCGACGCCGCAAGGGCAGCGTGGCTGCCGGCACAGCTGACGTGGGAACGCGTCGGCGCCGCGTACGGCAGCTTCGGCGATCTCGCCGACGCGATCGACGGCAATCCGCAGGGCCTGACCCTTGGCGTCGACGATCCTGGCTTCACGGGCCTGCGCCGCATCGAATACGGCCTGTGGCACGGCCAGTCCGCCGCCGTCCTCACGCCGGTCACGGCCAAGCTGATCCAGGATGTGGCCACGCTGCAACAGAAACTGCCCTCGCTGACGGTCGACCCGAAGGACATGCCGATCCGCGCGCACGAGATCCTCGAGGACGCCCAGCGCGACCACCTGTCCGGCATGACCGACCAGGGCGCCGGCGCCGGCTACGCCGAGACACTGGCCGATGTGGACGGCACCCGCGTCGTCGTCGGCGAACTGGAATCCCTGATCAACGAACGCAAACCGGGCCTTGTCACCACTCTCGAGTCGCAGTTGGACGCACTGGAGCGCGCGTTGCGGGTCACCGAGCACAACGGTGTCTTCGACAACCAGACCACCGGTCCGCTGACCGAACGGCAACACGTGAACGCCGCGATCGGCCAGGTGCTGGAGACCGTCTCACCGGTTCCGGACCTGCTCGAGATCGGCGCGAGTTGAAGAACGGCAACGAGAAGAACCAGCCTGGAGGACGACCCGCGATGGACGTGAGTAGGCGCAGGTTCCTGCAGGGCGCGACGGCCGGCGTGGCCGGCAGCGCACTCGCGGGCGGCTTGCTGGCGGCCGGCGCGCATGCCGACGCGGCCAGCGGCACCACCACCGCGTCCGCCGTCCAGGACACCGTGCCGTTCCACGGGCCGCACCAGGCCGGCGTCTTCACGCCCCAGCAGAGCGCCGCCCTTTTCGTCGCGTTCGACGTGACTACGAGCGACAAGCAGGGTCTCACGGCACTGTTCCGGACACTCACCGATCGCGTGCGGTTCCTCACGTCCGGTGGCACACCGGTCGATCTCGGGTTGGCGTCACCACCGTCGGACAGCGAAATCCTCGGCCCGGTCGTGCCGGCGGACGGCCTGACGATCACCCTCGGCGTCGGCTCGTCACTGTTCGACGACCGGTTCGGGCTTTCCGCGATGAAACCGGTGAGACTCAAGCCGATGACCACGTTCCCCAACGACTCGCCCGATCCCCGCTGGTGCCACGGCGACCTGATGCTGCAGATCTGCGCGAACAACCAGGACACCGTCCAGCACGCACTGCGCGACATCGCCAAGCACACCAGGGGAGCGATGCAGTTGCGTTACCGGTTGAACGGTTTCCACCCGCAACCCCGGCCGTCGGGTACACCGCGCAACCTGATGGGCTTCAAGGACGGCATCAGCAACCCGACCGTTTCCGAGGCGGACAAACTGATCTGGGTGCAGCCGGGCGCGGGCGAACCGGCGTGGGCGACCGGCGGTTCGTACCAGGTGGTCCGGATCATTCGGATGCTGGTCGAGTTCTGGGACCGCGTGTCGCTCAAGGAACAGGAGAACATGTTCGGCCGCAAGCGGGACAGCGGCGCCCCGCTGGACGGCGTGAACGAGTTCGACCCGCCGGACTACAAGGCCGACCCGAACGGCAACACGATCCTGCTCAGCGCGCACATCCGGGTCGCGAACCCACGCACGCCCAAGACCGACTCCAGCCGGCTTTACCGCCGTGGCTACAACTACGACGCCGGTGTGGACCTCAACGGCAACATCGACGTGGGGCTGCTGTTCTGTGCGTACCAGCAGGATCTGGTGCGGCAGTTCGAAGCCGTGCAGACGCGCCTGATCAACGAGCCGCTGGTGGACTACATCCAGCCCTACGGCGGCGGCTACTTCTTCGCGCTGCCCGGGGTTCGGGACGAACAGGACTGGTTCGGCGCAGGCATGCTCAGCTAGTCCGACGCGCGAAACCGGCAACCGCCACGCACCGGACACATGCGACTCATTGCCGGCACAACGGTCATCAATGCCTTTTCCGCCAGCGAATTCCCGAACCGGTTGACCACCGTGTGCCCGATTGGTCGCGCTGCGTATCGTGCTGCTTACATCAATCGATGACAAACGTCATGGCTTGTGCCGCACGCATGGATTGTTAGCGGCCCCAACCCGGAGACTTCGTATTGGATCCGGTCGGATCCGCGGTGCCGGTCGAACTCTTGGCCGGCACTTGGTGAATGGGCTCCAGCGGGCCCAGCAAGAACCCGGGAGTTTCACATGCACGCTGGTCTCCTTCTCGACCCCACCGCGCCCGTCGCTGATCCGGTGACCGACGCGGACCTGATGATCACCATGTTGGATGGCGGCCTCGGCGCGGTAGCCGGCCCGTCCGGTACCGAGGTGCAACCGCGGGCTGACGTTTTCTGCTGGTGCGACTGCATTGTCTGTGTCGCCCCGACAGTTGCCCGCTCCACGACCGCGGACGACCTCGCATAGCGAGGACCGGATCATGACGGCGGCCGGGCCGCCCTGCCGCCGTCATGAACCGTTCGGCCGCGTGACACGTACTACCCATGTAGACCGATGGGAGCCCGCATGACCGAGACCGAACCCACCGGGATCGCCATGACTTCCATGCGGGTGCCGTGCGTTCGGCGTCATCTCGGTGTGTCCGTCGTCCGGGGTGAGGGCGTCTACCTGGTGTGCGAACACGGCAGCGCGGTGATCACCGACCCGCTGGCCGAGCGGCTGCTGCCGCTGCTGGACGGCAAGCACGACCTGGACTCGGTGGTGGACGCGCTGGCACCGGACGTGCCGGCGGCCAGGATCTATCAGGCCATCGCCCAGCTCACCCGGTCCGGCCAGGTGGTCGAGGTCGACCCGGACGCGGACACCCGCGCCGCCGGCTACTGGGAATCGCTCAACCTGCACGGCGACGACGCATCGGCGGCCGTCGCGGGCGCCACCGTCCGCCTGACCGTCTTCGGCGCCGTGGACACCGACGAATTCGCCGCCGCGTTCAGCTCCGCAGGGCTGACTGTAATTTCCAGTGACGAGACCGAATCGACCGCCGCGCTTGACCTCGTTCTCACCGACGACTATCTGCGCGCCGGACTTCGGGCGTTCGACGAAGCCCAGCGCGCCGCGGGCCGTCCGTGGCTGCTCGCCAAGCCGGTCGGCGTGATCAGTTATGTCGGGCCGTTGTTCGTGCCGGAGGGCGCGTGTTACCGCTGCCTCGAAGTGCGGCTGCGCGGCCACCGCAGGGCCGAGGACTACCTGGAGAGCCGCCTGCCGGGTACGTCCGTGACACCGCCCGTCGTCGACATTCCCGCCACCCGGATGCTGGCCGCCGGCGCCGTGGCCACGGCGGCCGCGCACTGGCTGGCCGGGCACCGACCCGCGAGTGCCAACGCCCTGCTCGCCATCGACACCGCCGGCATGCGCACCGAGTCGCACACGCTGGCCCGCCGCCCGCAGTGCCCCGGCTGCGGCGACCCGGAACTGGTCCGCGCCACCATGACCCGCCCGCTGGCATTCACCGCGCGCCGCAAGGCTTTCACCGCCGACGGCGGCCACCGCGCCCGCACCCCGGAAGACATGCTCGCGACGTGGGGCCACCTCATCGATCCGATCACCGGCGTCGTGCCCGCGCTCACATCGATGACCACCGCGCTGCCGCTGATCCGCGCGTACTCCTCCGGCTACAACCGCGCCATGCGCATCGACTCGCTGCGCGGCCTACGGGAGGGCCTGCGGGCGCAGAGTTGCGGCAAAGGCGTCACGGACGTCCAGGCGCGGGCCAGCGCGCTCGGCGAGGCCCTCGAACGCTACAGCGCGGTGTACCACGGCGACGAGCCCAGAATCCGGGACAGCTACGCCACACTGGGCGCGGATGCCGTGCACCCCAACGCGTCCACATTGTTCAGTGACCGTCAGTACGCCGGCCGCTACGAGACCAACGCGCGCCAGATCGCTTTCCAGACCGTGACCGAACCGCTGGACGAACAGGCCACACTGGACTGGACGCCGATCTGGTCGCTGACCGAGCAACGCGCCAAGTACGTTCTCACGTCCCAGCTTTTCTACACCTACCCGCACTCCGGACCGGTGTACGCACTTGCCGACTCGAACGGCTGCGCCGCCGGCACCAGCCTGGAAGACGCTGCCCTGCAAGGGTTCTACGAGCTGGTGGAGCGGGACAGCGTGGCCATCTGGTGGTACAACCGGCTGCGCAGGCGGGCCGTCGACCTCGACTCGCTCGACGAGCCGTGGGTGGGCACGATCGGCGCCGAGTACCAACGCCTGCACCGCGACCTCTGGGTGCTCGACCTGACCGCCGATCTCGGCATCCCCGCCGTCGTCGCGCTGAGCAGGCGGCTGGACAAGCCGGCCGAGGACGTCATCCTCGCGTTCGGCGCGCATCACGACGCCCGGGTCGCGGTGCTGCGCGCGATCAGCGAACTCAACCAGTTCCTGCCCGCGGTCGCCTTCGCCACGGCCGACGGCAAGGGCTACCGCTACCCCGACCCGGTCCAGCTCGACTGGTGGCACAACGCCAAGGTCGCCGACCTGCCGTACCTGTTGCCCGACCCGACCGTACCCCCGGTCCGGGTCGCCGACCTCACCCTGCCGACGAGCGACGACCTCGCCGTCGACCTGGCCGCGTGCCAGGAACTGGTGCGGGGCAAGGGAATGGAGTTTCTGGCGCTGGACATGACGCGGCCGGACATCGGCCTGCCGGTGGTCAAGGTCGTGGTGCCCGGCATGCGGCACTTCTGGAGCCGTTACGCACCGGGCCGGCTCTACGACGTGCCGGTCGAGCGGGGCTGGCTGCCCGCGCCGCTGACCGAGGACCAGCTCAACCCGACCCCGATGTTCGTATAGCCATGGCACTCGAACGCGCATTCGCCGCCGCGACCCGGACCGGTTTCGCGACCCGGCCGGGCGATCCGGCGACCCGTCCCGCGGTCGGCGGCGGCATCCGGCGGTTGGTGGCGTTCCGCGACGACGTCGTTGTCGACCGGCAGGGCGACGAGCTGGTCATCGCGCACCGCTGGGGCACGCACATCGAACCGGACGTGTCCCAAGGCCTGGCCGCGGCG
>DATBCR010000052.1:0-3819 GCA_036270375.1 Pseudonocardiaceae bacterium
CTGAACACGTACGCGCACCTGCCCGGCGCCGTCCGGGTGGTCGGCATCCAGGTGCAGAGCGACCAGCGGGACGGCCTCGACCTGCTGGCCAGCCTGCACGTGCACCTGCCGATGGTGATCGACGAGACCGGCGCCGCGTCCAGGGCACTACACCTGCCCCCGGCCCTGCCCGCGTCCTACGTCGTCAGACAAGACGGCACCGTGACCCTCGTCGAGCATCCCAGCCGCATCCTGCTGTCCCTCGACGCGGCCAAGCAGGCCGTCGCCACCTACGTAGGCGCCGGGGGAGGTGCCTGACCAGATGTCGCCCGAGAACGGTCACGGCCCACTCGTGCCGGTGGAGTCCGTGCCGGACTGGCTGCGCCGGCTGGTCGCCGGCACCGCCGACCTCGACCCGACCGCGTTCCGCCGCTTCGCCCCGCCGAACGGCGGCGGCCGGTCCGCGGCCGTGCTGATGTTGCTCGCCGACGGCGCCACCGGCCCGGACGTGCTGCTGCTCCGCAGGGCCGACACCCTCGGCTCGCACGCAGGCCAGGTGGCCTTCCCCGGTGGCGCGGCCGATCCCGGTGAGGGCGGGCCGGTGGAGACGGCGCTGCGCGAGGCCGTCGAGGAGGTCGGGCTTGACCCGGCCGGGGTGCGGCCGGTCGCGCTGCTGCCGCCGATGTACGTGCCGGTGTCCGGTTTCGACGTGACGCCGGTGCTTGCGCACTGGATTACGCCGTCCGCGGTGCGCGCGGTCGATCCGGCCGAGACGGCCGCCGTGGCGAGGGTGCCGATCGCGCATCTCGTGACGCCGGCGAATCGGCTGCGGGTGCGTCATCCGTCCGGGTTCGAATCGCCCGCGTACCTGTTCCCCGGGATGCTGATCTGGGGATTCACTGCTGGACTGCTCACCGTGCTGCTCACCGTCGCCGGCTGGGACCGCCCGTGGGACGGCGGCGTCGTTACTGACCTCGACTCGGCCTGGCGGGCCGCGACGGCCCTTGGGGCGCTCGACGGTACCCTCCCGCCGGCAGGCGCGGAGGTGTAGCGGTGAACTGGGTCGACCTGGTCGTGTTGTTGGTCGCCGTGCTCGCGGCCGTGTCGGGGGCGCGGCAGGGCGTCGTCATCGCGCTGCCCGCGTTCGCCGGTGTGCTGCTGGGCGCGGTGGTCGGCGTCCGGATCGCGCCGCTGCTGATCAAGAACTTCACCAACCCGGCCACCAGGGTCGCGTTCGCGGTGGCCATCCTCGTGCTGTTGGTCGCGCTCGGCGAGACGTTCGGCGTGTGGTGCGGGCGGATGCTCAAGCAGCGCATCCGCAACCCGAAACTCGCCGGTATCGACAACGCGCTCGGCGCGATCCTGCAGGGCATCGTGGTGTTCGTGGTGGCGTGGATGATCGCGCTGCCGCTCACGTCGTACTCCGGTCTACCCGGCCTGAGCTACTCCCTGCAGCACTCGACCGTGCTCGGCGCCGTGAACTCGATCATGCCGGACTCGGCCCGCGCGCTACCGGCTGACCTGCGCAAACTGCTCAACGTGCCGGACCTGCCGGACGTCACCAACCCGTTCTCGCGCACCCCCGTCAACGATGTCGGCCCGCCGAACACCGCGTTGCAGGCCAGCGCGGTCGTGCAGGACGTCCGGCCGAGCGTGGTGAAGATCCACGGCGAGGCACCGTCGTGCTCAAGGGCGCTGGAGGGCAGCGGTTTCGTGATCGCGCCGCAGCGGGTGCTGACCAACGCGCACGTGGTGGCCGGCACCGACACCGTGCACGTCGAGGTGCGGGACGGCGAGCTGGACGCGCACGTCGTCTACTACAACTCCGACGTCGACGTGGCCATCCTCGCCGTGCCGGACCTGACCGCGCCACCGCTGCACTTCGACCAGGCCGCCGCGCAGACCGGCCAGGACGCGATCGTGCTCGGCTACCCGCTGGACGGCGACTACACGGCGTCCGCCGCCCGGGTCAGCAACCGCTTCAACCTGCCCGGACCGAACATCTACGACAACCGGACCGAGAACCGGGACGTCTACACCGTGTACTCACAGGTGCGGTCCGGTAACTCCGGCGGTCCGCTCATCGATACCGGCGGTGGCGTGCTTGGCGTGGTGTTCGGTGCCGCGGTCGACGATCCGCACACCGGGTTTGCGCTGACGGCCCAGCAGGTGACCAGCGTGCTGCCGACCGATGCGACCATGCTGTACCGGTCGGTGTCCACGGACCAGTGCGCCGCGTGACCGGGCAGGCAACCCGAAACGGTACCTACCCGTCCTACACGTTGTCGGAGCAAGAACGGAGTCGGACCGGCACGACGATGTGCCCCGAACACCCCAGGAGTGTGCGACGTGGACGACTGGCCGCCTCGATCCTCAGGTGACCTCGGTGGCCCGTCGGCGCCTCGCGGCCGGCGGCCCGTGCCGCCCGGTGGCAACCCGCCCCGGGCCGGCCAGCCCCGGCCCCGCGACGGTCAGCCACGGCCAGCCAGCGGCCAGCCGCGCCCTCGGGAGGGCCAGCCACGTCCGTCCGGCGACCAGCCGCGCCGCACGACGGCGCCACGGCCGCAAGTCACCCGCGCCAACCAGGTGCCGCCGAGCCGCGACCGCTACGGCGACCGTGACCGTTACGGTGATCGGGACCGCTACGGCGGCCGCGAGCGCAACCGCTCGGACAGCTACATCAGGGACAGTTCGGGCCGCGACATGATGGGCCGGCGCACCGCGACGCACACCGGCCGCACCCTGCTGGCCCTGGTGTCCGCGCTGGTCCTCGGGCTCACCTGGTACGGCTGGTCCACCGTCCAGCAGCTCACGTCCGGCCTGACAAGGGCGGACGTGATCGACCCCGCCGCCAAGAACGTGAGCGGCCCGCAGAACATCCTGTTGGTGGGCCTGGACAACCGGACCGACGCGCAGGGCAACCCGTTGCCGCAGAACATCCTCGACCAGTTGCACGCGGGCGGGGCGTCCGACGGCGGTGACAACACCGACACCATGATCGTGATCCACATCCCGGCCGGCGGTGGCCAGGCGGTCGCGTTCTCCATCCCGCGTGACTCCTACGTGGAACTGGCCGGCGGCTTCGGCAAACACAAGATCAACTCGGCGTACACCTACGGCCAGGTGGCGGCCGCGAAGCAGTTGCGCGGTCAGGTCAGCGGCGCCCAACTGGCGGTGCAGTCGGCGCAGGCGGGCGCGAAGAACGCGATCACGACCGTGGAACAGTTCACGGGCCTGCAGATCAACCACTTCGCGTCGGTGAACCTGGTCGGCTTCTACGACATCAGCCAGGCCATCGGCGGTGTGCCGGTGTGCCTGAACCGGGCGGTGCACGACTCGTACTCCGGCGCGAACTTCCCGGCCGGCGTGCAGACCATCCAGGGCGCGGCGGCGCTGGCGTTCGTCCGGCAGCGGCACGGCCTGCCCAACAGCGACCTCGACCGGATCAAGCGCCAGCAGGTGTTCATGGCCTCGATGGCGCACCAGGTGTTGTCCGCGGGCGTGCTGACCGACAAGACCAAACTGGACAACCTGATCACCGCGATCCAGACGTCGATCACCCTGGACCAGGGCTGGGACGTGCTCAGCTTCGCGCAGCAGCTGCAGGGCATGAGCTCGGGCGGGATCCAGTTCCAGACCATCCCGATCGTCAACATCACCTACCTGACGCCGAGCGACGGTGACGCGGTCGAGGTGAACCCCGCCGCCGTGCAGCAGTTCGTGCAGACGCAGGTGGCCAACGCGGACAACCCGCCGCAGAGCGCGACCGGCCCCACGACGAAGGTGGCGGCGCCACCCCCCGCGCCGAGCACGGCCGGCAACACCAGCATCACCGCCAAG
>DATBCR010000053.1:0-1714 GCA_036270375.1 Pseudonocardiaceae bacterium
AATTCAAGGCGGAGGCTATGGGGCCGACGCTGCCGCACCGATCGCGGTGCAGGTCATCAAGGCGTACCTGGCATATCTTCAGGGGAACAACTCGTGACCCAGTACCTGCTTGCCGGGCGGTACCGGCTGACCGACCGAATCGCGGCCGGCGGCATGGGCGAAGTGTGGCGTGCCTTCGATCAGCTGCTGAACCGCGAGGTGGCGGTGAAGGTCTTGCCGACCGTAGGGGCCGGAGACGAGTCGGCACTCGCCCGGTTCCGCGCGGAGGCCAGGTTCGCGGCCAGCCTGTCCCATCCGGGTATCGCCCGGGTTTACGACTACGGCGAGTCCGCCGAGGTGGGCGGCGCCTACCTGGTGATGGAGCTGGTGGACGGCGACCCGCTGTCCGCGATCCTGGCCAGGGCCGGGCGGCTGTCCCCCGACGCCACGCTCGACATCGTCGGCCAGGCCGCGTACGCACTCGACGCGGCACACCAGGCCGGCATCGTGCACAGGGACATCAAGCCGGGCAACATCCTGATCGCACGCGGTGGCACCGCCAAGATCACCGACTTCGGCATCGCGACCGCGGTGCGGGCCGCCCACGCCGCTCAGCACCTGACCGAGACCGGCATGGTGATGGGCACCGCGATGTACGTGTCGCCGGAGCAGGCCACCGGCAGCAAGGTGACGGCCGCTTCGGACATCTATTCGCTTGGTGTGGTAGCATTCGAATGCCTGTCCGGGCGGCCACCGTTCACCGCGGCCGAGCCGCTGGCCATCGCGTACGCGCACAAGCATGACCCGGTGCCGGCGCTGCCGCCCGACGTGCCGGGACCGGTGGCCGAGCTGGTCACCGCCATGCTGGCCAAGACGCCGGCCGGCCGGCCGGCGTCGGCCCGTATCGTCGCGGACCGCACCGGCGTGCTGCGGCAGGCGCTCGCGCTGGGCGTGCCACCGACCAGGATGGACCTGCCCGCCGTCACCGCGGGCCTGCCACCCGCCGTACTCACCAGGGCGGATCTGCCCGCTGCAAGCACGTCTTCGCTTGGGCGCCTGCAGAACCCGGATTATGCACAACGGGGCGCGCGATCTGCCCCGCGTGCCCGCCGCGGCCCCAGTCGGCCGCTGCTCGCCGCGAGCCTTACCGTGCTGGTGTGCGCGGTGGCCGCGGCCGTGAGCTTTTACGTCGGCGGAGACCTGCTGCGCGGCCACAACTCCGGGCAGCAGGGCGACACGTCGCTGACCGGCACGATGTCGGCGACCCCGACCGGGTCGGCGTCCACGTCGCCGTCCGCCAGCCCGTCCAGGACCCTGGCCACCGGCCCGGCCACCGTGGTCCACAAGCACTCGCACCCCAAGCACTCGACGACGCCGTCCACGAAGCCGTCCTCGTCGGCTTCGCCGAGCCCGTCCGCCTCGGCGTCCGCGAGCGCGTCCGCGAGTGCGTCTTCAAGCCCGTCCGCGACCCCGAGCTCGTCTCCATCTACGTCCCCGTCAGCATCGCCGTCGACGGGGGCCAGTCCGGGGCCATAATCGGGATGACAACGAATTAGTAACAATGGCCGCTTCGGCCCGACGATGACAGCAACAACGCAGGGTGGTTTGGCACAGTGCGAGACATGACACAGCCCCGGCTCCTAGGTGGCCGCTACGAGCTCGACGGTGTCGTCGGGCGCGGCGGGATGGCCGAGGTGTACCGGGCTCGCGATATCCGGCTCGACCGGATCGTGGC
>DATBCR010000054.1:0-2359 GCA_036270375.1 Pseudonocardiaceae bacterium
ACCGGGCACCAGTCCCACCTCAATCAACCCCTGTGTTCGATCCCCGTCGAACGGTTCCTGCTATTTCCCTGTGATTAGCTGAGCACCTGTACCTCGTCGCCAATGTTCAGCGTGTTGAAGAACGTCGTCGCCGAACTTGCCGACATGTGAATGCATCCGTGCGATGGCACACTCAGGCTGCCGATGTGGAACGCGACGCCAGGGTAGAAGAACGTCGCCTCCGGCATCGGTGCGTTGAACGCGTGGCTCCAATAGTGCGCCACCTTCGACAGCACGTGGAACGTGCCGACCGGCGTCCGGAAGCCCGGCCGGCCCGGCATGATGCTCACCGGTCCGAGTACCACCTGGCCGTTCTCGATCAGCCACGCCTTCCGGGCCGACAGCGAGACACACGCCTTGGCGGCCGCCGCGCACGGCACCCCAGCGGCTGCGGCCACCGGTGCCGCCTGCACGACCGGCGGCTTAGCGGCCGGTGGCTGAACCGCTGGCGGGACCGCCTTCGTAGTGGTTTTCGCCGGTGTGGTGGTCGGCGACGCCGAGCTGGACGTCGTGTCCACAGTGGACGTAGCCGCCGCACTCGTCGTGTGGGCGGCCGCGACCGCGTTGCTCGGCCGGCCGCTGGCGGACGCGGTCGAACACGCCGCGAGCGCCGCGACGGCCGCCAGCGCCGCCACCCCGACCACGATCTTCCTCATACGCACGATACGCACGCGGTACCCCCTGAGCGGGACCGTCCGACGACGGTGCTGGTGTCCTGGTTCGAACTGCTACTGCCTAGACGCCATTCCACCAGTCCGAGTTGCCTTCGCCGCCACCTGGAATGGTCACGATCCGATTTCCGTATCAAACAGGACCACGCGGACACCGCCCCCCGACTACGGCAACGGGGGATAGGCGTCCGTGTCGACACTGTCCGCCCGGTCGAAATCCACGGACGAGTACTCACGCAACTTCGTGAGCCGGTGAAACCCGTCGATCATCCGGACCGTGCCCGATTTCGACCGCATCACGATGGACTGGGTTGTACACCCGCCCGCACGATAGCGCACGCCCCGCAGCAGGTCCCCGTCCGTGATGCCGGTCGCGCAGAAGAACGCGTTGTCCCCGCGCACCAAGTCCTCAGTGTGCAGCACGCGCGTCAGGTCGTGCCCGGCGTCCAGCGCCTTCCGCCGCTCGTCATCGTCCTTCGGCCACAGCCGCGCCTGGATCATGCCGCCCATGCACTTGAGCGCGCACGCCGCGATGATCCCCTCCGGCGTGCCGCCGATCCCCACCAGCATGTCGACGCCGGTGTCCGGCCGGGCCGCCGAAATCGCGCCCGCGACGTCACCGTCGGAGATGAACCGGATCCGGGCGCCCGCCGTGCGCACGTCCCGCACCAACTGCTCGTGCCGCGGCCGGTCCAGGATGCACACCGTGACATCGGACACATCGCTGTTCTTCGCGCGCGCCACCCGACGGATGTTCTCGTCGATCGGCACCGTCAGGTCCACCACGTCCGCCGACTCCGGCCCGACCGCCAGCTTCTCCATGTAGAACACGGCGGACGGATCGAACATCGCCCCCCGCTCGGTGGTCGCGAGCACCGCGATCGCGTTGGGCATGCCCTTTGCCATCAGCGTCGTCCCGTCGATCGGGTCAACCGCGACGTCGCAGTACGGGCCGTCGCCGTTGCCGACCTGCTCGCCGTTGTAGAGCATCGGCGCTTGGTCCTTCTCGCCCTCGCCGATGACCACCACGCCGTTCATGGACACCGTGCCGATCAGCTTGCGCATCGCGTCCACGGCGGCGCCGTCACCGCCGATCTTGTCGCCGCGGCCCACCCACCGGCCGGCCGCCATCGCCGCCGCCTCGGTCACCAGCACCAGCTCAAGGGCCAGGTTGCGGTCCGGCGCCTCCCGCCGCCTGCTGTCGCCCGATGTCGCTCCGGTGGACCGGTCCGAGGTGTTCATCGTGCCTCCCAAGTCGGTGGGCGGAATTGTCCCAGATCAACCCCTTGCCGACCGACCGCCGGCCGGGCCGGGGTGGCCAGGCTCACCTGGGAGGATGGACGCGTGGGTGACAACGCCAGCGACAACGCGACCGGCCAGCGCGACACCGCCGCCCCGGCCCGCCGTGGTCGGTTCGGCATGCGCGACATGTTGCTGTCCATGGTCGTACTGGGCGTCGGCGTGCTCGTGCTGTACGCGATCAGCCAGGGTTTCTCGTTCAGCCCGAGCGGTACGTCGAACCCGAACGCGAACCTGCCGGCGGTCGACGTGTCCGGCGAACTGCATGCCGCGGCCGGCCAACTCAAGTTCCCGTTGCGCGAACCCCGCCTGCCGGACGGGTGGCGGCCCAACTCCGACTCCGTCGACAC
>DATBCR010000055.1:0-11631 GCA_036270375.1 Pseudonocardiaceae bacterium
CGCGCACGCCATCCCGGCCGGCGTCAAGGACGAAGTGCACTTCGTCGGCTGCCACGGTCCGATCACGACGCACGCGGACACCACGGCCCGGCTGGCCGACGTCCGGTTGCGGCCGACCACCATCCTCGACCCGCCGGTGCTGATCGCACTGCCCGATCTGCGTCCGGAAGTCGCCCTCGACGTCGCGGTGTGACTGTTTTGCGTACACATTGGGGAAGTGGTCAGTCGATTCTGGCCAGCAAGGCCCGGAGGGCGACGGTGTACTCCTCGAATGCCCGTCGCCCGGCTCCGGTCAGCGCGAGCAGTTCCTTCAGTCGTGGAAACGCGATTCGGTCGTCTGCGGCAAGGGTGGCGAGGGCGACCGTCACGCGCGGTCGTGCCCGCGCGTGGATTATCGGGTCGAGTTCGGGGAAGGCCCGATCATCGGTCATGCGAAGGCCCCGCGTGTAGCGCGTAGTAGCCGGCCTGGACGAGGAATCCCCCACCGCCGGCGAACGCGAGCAGCGGCCCCTCGTCGGCTCACGCGTCCGGTCCGCCCGCGTTCTGTCCGGTGCGGGTGTTGACATCGCAGTCCCGTGCGCGATCATGCTGCCGGGAACGGCGAACGGAGCCAGCGGTGAGCCCTGACGAGCGGACAAGCGGAGATCCGGACGTGACGCGGCCGAACTCGGCCCGGATGTACGACTACTTCCTCGGTGGGGCGCAGAACTTCGCGGCCGACCGGGACGCGGCCGAGCAGGCGGTGCTCGCGTTCCCGCACATCCGGGTCGGTGCGCGGGTGAACCGCTCGTTCCTCGGGCGTGCCGTGACCTACCTGACGCAGCACGGCGTGGACCAGTTCCTCGACCTCGGCTCCGGCATCCCGACGGTCGGCAACGTGCACGAGATCGCGCACCGCCACAACCCGACCGCGCGGGTGGCGTACATCGACTACGAGCCGGTCGCGGTGGCGCACGCCCGGCGACTGCTGGCCGGTGACCCCCGGGTGAGCATCACGCAGGCCGACATCCGGGAGGCGCACGACGTGCTGGCCGCGCCGGGTGTGCGGCACCTGTTGGACTTCTCCCGGCCGGTCGCGGTGCTGGCCATGGGGATCCTGCACTTCCTGCCGGACAGCGACGATCCGTACGGCATGCTCGCCACCTACCGGGACGCCTGCGTGCCCGGCAGCGCGCTCGCGATCTCGCACGGCAGCCAGGTCACGCTCACCGACGAGCAGATCCGGCGGTTTCTGCTCGCGTACGCGCGGACGCCGACGCCCGCGCTGTTCCGGACCGTCGAGGAGATCCTGCCGTTGCTGGACGGCTACGAGATCGTCGAGCCGGGGTTGGTGCTGCTCCCCCAGTGGCATCCGTACGATCCGGTCGGGGACGAGGAGGCGCGGGCCGCCAACATCTACGGCGGGGTCGGCATTCTCCCCTGAGCCCCGCCCTTGTCGCCAGTAGTTTGCATTTGAGAGTCTGTGGCGATAAGAATGTGCGCCATGGTGACCACGCCGCTGCTCGGCCAGTCCGAAGCCGCGCCCGAGGCGTCCGGCGTGTCCACTGTGTCCGGGTGGCACCGGTTCCGACATGCGCTGACCGGCCGCGAGTGGGTGCGGGTCGGTGGGATGGCGGCGGTCGTGATCGGACTGACCGTCGTCGGCTGGGGCACGCTGATTCTGTTGGTGGTACCCGGCCATTACAGCATCGGCACCAAGACGTTCGGCATCGGTGTGGGTGTGACGGCGTACACACTCGGCATGCGGCACGCGTTCGACGCGGACCACATCTCGGCCATCGACAACACCACGCGCAAGCTGATGGCGGAGAACCAGCGGCCCCTCTCGGTCGGGTTCTGGTTCTCGCTCGGGCATTCGTCGATCGTGTTCGGGCTCGCGTTCCTGCTGAGCGTCGGCGTGAAGGCGCTCGTCGGGCCGGTTGTGGACGACCGCTCCGGGCTGCACCAGGTGACGGGGGTCGTCGGGACGACCGTGTCCGGCGTGTTCCTGTACGTCATCGCGGCGATCAACCTGGCGGTCCTGGCGGGCATCCTGAAGGTGTTCCGGGAGATGCGCGGCGGCCGGTTCGACGAGGCGGCCCTAGAGGAGCAGCTGAACAATCGCGGCTTCATGAACCGGATCTTCAAGCGGCTCATGCGGTCGATCACCCGGCCCGGCCAGATGTATCCGGTGGGGATGCTGTTCGGGCTCGGGTTCGACACCGCGACCGAGGTGGCGCTGTTGGTGCTCGCGGGCACCGGGGCGGCGGGAAACCTGCCGTGGTACGCGATTCTGTGCCTGCCGGTGCTGTTCGCGGCCGGGATGAGCCTGTTCGACACGATCGACGGGTCGTTCATGAACTTCGCGTACGGGTGGGCGTTCTCCAAGCCGGTGCGGAAGGTGTACTACAACATCACGATCACCGGGCTGTCGATCACGGTCGCGCTGATCATCGGCACGGTGGAGATTCTCGGGCTGCTGGCGTCGGAGTTCGGGCTGCACGGCGGGTTCTGGGGCTGGGTGTCCGGGTTGGACCTGAACCTGCTCGGCTTCGTCATCGTCGGGTTGTTCGTGGCGACCTGGATCGTGGCGTTCGCGGTGTGGCGGTTCGCGCGGATCGAGGACAAGTGGACGGCGCACCTGCGGCCGTCGCCGGACACTGTCGACTGAACGCCGCCGACTGAACGCTGCTGATTGAACGCTGCCTAGACCAGCCTGCGCAGGAACTCCTCGTTGGTTCTGGTGCGCCGCAACCCGTCCAGCAACTGGTCGATGGCGTGCTCCGCGTCGCGGGTGCCGAGTGCGCCACGCAGTTTCCGTGTGGCGACCAACTCGCCCGGTGTCAGCAGCAGTTCCTCGCGGCGGGTGCTGGACTGCGCCATGTCCACTGCCGGATACACGCGTTTGCCGGCGATCTTGCGGTCCAGCTTGAGTTCCGCGTTGCCTGTGCTCTTGTACTCCTCGTAGATCAGCAGGTCGGCGGTGGAACCGGTCTCCACCAACGCGGTCGCGAACATGGTCAGCGAGCCGCCGTTCTCGAGGTCGCGGGCCGCGCCGAGCAGCCGCTTCGGCGCGAACAGGGCACCGGCATCCACGCCACCGGACAGCACCAGGCCGGACGGTGGTGCCGCGAGGCTGTACGCGCGGCCGAGCCGGGTCAGGGAATCGAGCAGCAGCACGACATCGCCGCCGAGTTCGACAAGGCGCTTGGCCCGTTCGACGGCCAGTTCGGCGACGGCCGTGTGATCGGCCGGTGGGCGGTCGAACGTGGACGCGATCACCTCGCCCTTCACCGCTCTGCGCAGGTCGGTCACCTCCTCCGGGCGTTCGCCGACCAGCACCATCATCACGTGGCACTCCGGGTTGTTGACCGCTATGGCGTTCGCGATCTCTTGCAGCACAATGGTTTTCCCAGCTTTGGGCGGGGCGACGATCAGCGCGCGTTGCCCCTTGCCGACCGGCATCAGCAGGTCGACGACGCGGGTGGTGAGCACGTGCGGCTCGGTTTCCAGGCGCAGCCGCTCGCTGGGATACAGCGGCACCAGCTTGGTGAAGTCCGGGCGCGCCGCGGACCGCTCAGGTGGCAGGCCGTGCACGGAATCCACCCTCGTGAGCTGGTCGAGCTTCGGTTTCTGTTGGCGCTGGCGGTTTTCCGGGGCCGCGACGCCGGTCAGTTCGTCGCCTCGGCGCAGGCCGAAGCGGCGCACCAGCGACTGCGGAACGTACACATCGGACGGTCCGGCGAGGTAGCCGTCGGTCCGCAGATATGCCGAGTTGTCAAGTATGTCAAGGATTCCGGTGACCGGACGGCCCGTGTCCACGGGTGCGTCCTGATCATCGGACGGGTTGAATTCGTTCATGGTTTTGAGTCCCCTTTGGACGGCCGCGATAGGGCGGCCGGGTAGGAGCGGGCCGGTGGCCGGTCGGTATGGCCGGCGTCACACGGGGCACCGCAACGGAATCCCGGCCAGCCGCACGGCATGCGAGCCGGCGCTGGTAACCAGGACATCAGACATCCGCGGGGGCTGGAGCCGCAGCCGCGGGAATCAGAACAACGCCAGAATAGCCGCTCGGCCCTCGGACGGCAAGCGGTGGCACGCCTGCCCGGCCCGACCTGCGATTACCTGATGTGCCGCAACACCCGCCCTGGCAACGACGATAGGCGTCGCCAGGGCGGGCGGCGATCACGAGTCACGGTCAAACCCCGCTGGTCGAGCCCGCTGCTCAGGCCGCCAACCGGCCGCCCGCCATGACGCGCCGCACCTTGCCGAGCGCGGCGAGGTCCGCGAGCGGATCACCGCCGACGACCAGCAGGTCCGCGCTGTAGCCGGGGGCCAGCTGCCCGGTCACCTCACCGAGCCCGAGCGCCTGCGCACTGTCCACCGTGGCGATCCGCAGGATGGCACTGCGCGAGAAGCCGAGCCACTCATACATCTCAAGGGCGCCAACGGGATTGTCGAACACCGAACCGGGCAGTCCGGCGTCGGTGCCGGCGATCAGCGGCACACCGCGTTCCGCCATCCACGTCAGCCTGCCGAACACCTTGGCGGCCAGTTCCTCGCCCATTCGGTCGGCCATCGCGCGCCAATTGGAACTGCTGGTGGAACACACCGCGATACCACGTTCGGCCATTCGCCGGGCCACCGCGTCGCGTGGTTCGCTCTGCCGTGGACCGACCATCCATGTGCAGTGCTCGATCGTGGAAACACCAGCGTCCACGCACGCCTCGATGGCGTCCGCGCCGTGTGCGTGCGCGGCCACCGGCAGGCCGTGCGTTGCCGCGTGTTCGACGATCATCGCCAGCTGCCGCACGTCGAACTGGGACTCCCACATCTCTGCGCCGCCGGGCGTGATCTGCCCGCCGCTCGCCATTACCTTGATCACGTCCGCGCCGGCCTCGGCATTCGCGTCAATCAGCTCGCGAACGCCGGAATCGTCCGCGCACGCGCCGCCGAGAAAGTGGCAGTGGCCGTCCGGCACGGTCAGCGGCGTGCCGGCGGCAAGCAGCCGTGGCGCGACGACATCCGCTGCCCGCAACGCTTCCCGCACCGAGATGGCCAACTGGTCCCGGTCGCCGAGATCGCGCACGGTCGTCACGCCGGACCGCAGCAACTGCCGAAGCCGGTCGACGGCGCCCGCGTGCAACTCCTCCCGGGAGGCGCGCTGCATGGTGGCCACGAATTCCGTGCCGGCGTCGAACGCCAGATGAACGTGGCTGTTGAAGAGACCGGCCAGCAACGTCCCGGAGGCATAGTCGTACCGCACCGGGTCCGGGCCGGCCTGCCGAAGAATGTCTGGCCTCGGCCCGACCGCCACGATTCGATCGGCCCGCACCAGGACGGCCCCGTCGTGTATTGGTGAATCCGGTGTCGGCAGCACCTGTCCCGCGGTGATCACCGTGTCCAATGCCCGCACTCCCCCTCAACGCCGCAATTCGACCCGGGTTTCGTGCACCGTCTTACCACCCACGCCCCGCACCGCCCACACGTGGTCAACGTATGACGCGAACCCCGGCCGCAAATGGCCGGGCGGGAACGCCGATCAGGCCGATCCGGATTCGTGTCCGGCCGGCAGTTCCGGTCTGATGTCCAGCACTTTGTCCAGACCGGTGACCTCAAGCGGCCGCAGCACCGCGCGGGCGCTGGCGACCACCTGCACCGCGTCGCCCCGGTCGACCGCGGTCGCCTGCGCGTGCGCGAGCACGGCAAGACCCGCCGAGCCGAGGAAGCTGACCCGCGTGAGGTCGAACACCAGGGTCCGCGCACGGCCGGGGCCAGGATCCCGCGAGAACTGCTCCCGCACGTGTTCGGTGAGCACCGGGGCCGTCACCATGTCGAGTTCACCGGACACCCGCAGCACCACCCGCTGCGCGGTCGACTCGGCGACGTGCACGTCGATGACACCCGAGGCGGCGGCCACGGCCTGCGTTTCGAACGGCGCGTCGGACTCGTGCCCGCCGGCTCCAGCCACTGCGACCTCCTGACAGAGTGGCCCCAACCTTAGACTGTGCCGTCGGATGGTTCGACGACCGCACCGCACGAGTCAGGCCACCGGCACTGCGGTGCGGCCGACGGACACCGGAAACCTCGCGACACCAACGAATTCGCCTACGTGCCCGGCGACCGTTCCGGATCGGCGCCGGCCTGTACCGCCAGCAGGGTGATGTCGTCGTGGTGCCGGCCGGCGAGCCAGCGCATCACCTCCCCGTGCACGCCGTCCACCAGGTCCGCCGCCGACGCGGTGCGGTAGCCGGCGAGCAGGCGGCGCAACCGGTCCAGGCCGAACTGCTGTTCGCCGTCCTCGTCGGACCGCCGTGCCTCGACGACGCCGTCGCTGTAGATCAGGCAGATCTCGCCTTCCGCCAGCCGCACCTCGACCTGCTCGAACTCCACCTCGGGGAAGACGCCGAGCAGCCCGCCGGCCACCATCAGGTCCTCGACCGTGCCGTCGGCCCGCAGCACCAGCGGCGGCGGATGCCCGGCCCGGCCGACGGTGAGCCGCACCACGTCGCCGCCGTGCACCTCGATCCGACCCACCACGGCCGTGGTGAACCGGCTGCCGCTCGTCGGGCGGATCGCTTGGTTCAGCAGCGCGAGCAGCCGTTTCGGCGCCTGTTCGACAAGGCACAGCGCGCCGAAACAGCTCCGCACGTGACCGGCGAGTGATGCCGCCTCCGGACCGTGACCACAGGCGTCACCGAGCGCGAGCACGGCACCGCCGTTGCCGTCGAGGCGCACGTCGTAGAAGTCGCCGCCGACCCGCAGCCCGGCCTGCGCAGGCCGGTACGCGGCCGCGATCCGCACGCCGGGCACGTCGGGCAGCGCGGCCGGCAGCAGGCTGGACTCCAGCCCGGTGGTGACCGTGGCCAGCACGCCGAACCGGATCGCGGCGTCCAGCGCGGTGTCCGCCTGGCGGGCGAACTCGTCCACCACGTCCAGGTCGATCACCCGGTGCCGGCGACGGTGCGCGCCGTCCCGCGAGTTGACGAACACGAGCAGCCCGGTCGCGTTCGCCGGCCCGCGCACCGGCACCACGGCGGCGTCACCAACCGGACCGAAACCGGCCGGCAGCAACCAGTCCGCCGCGGCCAGCGCACCCGGCGCCGGACGACGCGCAACCGGTCCGCCGGCCAACGCCTCGGCCAGCACCGGCTCGGCGTACACGAGCTGTTCGCTGACGCGTCCTTGGGCGATCTGCTCGCCGCCGCGCCCCTGCGACACGCCGGTCGGCGTCATGTTGCCCTGGACGACCCCGCGCCACCACCGGAACCGGCTCAGTGCGGCCGGCAACAGCACGACGCAGCAGTCCGCGAGCACCGGGACCGCGAGCCGGGCGAGGTCACCGGCGATCCGGTCGGCCGACAGCGGCCCCTCCAGGATCCGGCCGAGATTCGTCCACCAGCGCCGGGGCGGGTCGGCGCCGTCGTCCAGCCGGCGCCCCCACCACACGAGGTGACCAGAGTCCAGCGGATGCCGGTGCCACTCCAGCCGCAGGTCACCATGCGTCGTGCGGCGGCCGGACCCCCGGTCGGCCAGCGCCGGCAGCACGTCCGCCAGATGCGTCGACGTGCCGGGGACCAGGTCCGGGAACAGCAGCCGGGCCGCCTGGTTGGCAAGCTGGATCGAACCGGCGGCGTCGAGCACGAGAATGACGTCGCCGACGGCGTCCCGGTGGTCCGGATCGCCGGTCATGGCGTCAGGCCACATCTCCGGCACGAATACACCTCCAGCACCCGCAGCATCACCCTAACGCCCCGCACGTGGCAGGCTGGAGCGGGCAGTGCAACGAAGATGGAGTGTGACCACGAGCGTGCGGCGAGGCCAACGATGAGCGGTGCGGACCAGAAGACGGCTGATGACGCGTTCCTGCTGCGCCTGCTGGCCGCCATGGCGGACCTGCGGGACGGCAACTTCAAGCGCAGGCTGGCCGTGCCGAACCACCCGCTGCACAGCCAGTTGGCGCAGGCGTTCAACCAGACGGCGGAACGAAACCAGCTGTTCGTGGGTGAGCTGACCGGCGTACGGGAGGGCCTGCAGACCGCGGAGCACCTGACGGGACGACTCGTCGGCGTGGTCGGCCCCGGTGGCTGGGCGTCGGCCGCGAGCCTGGTCAACGGCCTGCTGGAAGACCTGGCGCCGCCGATCACCGAGCTGAGCCGGGTGCTGGAGGCGGTCGCACGGGGTGACCTGTCGCAGCGCATGTCCGACCGGTCCGACCGGCTGCCGAGCGCCGAGTTCGGCGGCCTCGGCCGGACCGTGAACGGCCTGCTCGAACAGCTCGCGCTGTTCGCGGACGAGGTCACCCGTGTCGCTCGCGAGGTGGGCGGCGAGGGCCGGCTCGGCGGGCAGGCAAGGGTGCCGGGCGCCGCGGGCACCTGGCGTGCGCTGACCGACTCGGTGAACTTCATGGCCGGCAACCTGACCAGCCAGGTCCGCAACATCGCGCACGTGGCGACCGCGGTGGCGCAGGGCGACCTGTCGCAGCAGATCACGGTCGACGTCAAGGGCGAGATGCTCGAGCTGAAGAACACCGTGAACACCATGGTGGACCAGCTCTCCGCGTTCGCGTCCGAGGTCACCCGCGTCGCCCGCGAGGTCGGCACCGAGGGCAAACTCGGCGGCCAGGCCCAGGTCCGCGGCGTTGCCGGCACGTGGAAGGATCTGACAGACAACGTCAACGTGATGGCGGCCAACCTGACCGGCCAGGTGCGCAGCATCGCGACCGTGGCCACGGCGGTGGCAGGCGGCGACCTGAACAAGCGCAGCACGGTCGAGGCACGCGGCGAGGTCGCGGTGCTCGCGGACACCATCAACGGCATGGTCGACACGCTCAGCGCGTTCGCGGACGAGGTCACCCGCGTCGCCCGCGAGGTCGGCACCGAGGGCAAACTCGGCGGCCAGGCGCACGTCCGGGGCGTGGCCGGCACGTGGAAGGACCTGACGGACAACGTCAACAACATGGCCGGCAACCTGACCAACCAGGTGCGCAACATCGCCCAGGTGACCACGGCGGTGGCGCAGGGCGACCTCTCGAAGAAGATCGACGTCGACGCCCGGGGCGAGATCCTGGAACTCAAGACCACCATCAACACCATGGTGGACCGGCTCTCCGCGTTCGCGTCCGAGGTCACCCGTGTCGCCCGCGAGGTGGGCACCGAGGGCAAGCTGGGTGGTCAGGCCGAGGTGATCGGCGTGTCCGGCACCTGGCAGCGGCTGACCGAGACGGTCAACCAGCTCGCCGGCAACCTCACCAACCAGGTGCGCGCCATCGCGGCCGTCGCGACCGCGGTCACCGAGGGCGACCTGACCCGGCAGATCAACATGGAGGCGGAAGGCGAGGTCGCCGACCTGAAGGACAACATCAACCAGATGATCGCCAACCTGCGGGCGACCACGAAGGCCAACCAGGAGCAGGACTGGCTCAAGACGAACCTGGCCCGGCTGTCCGGCCGGATGCAGGGCACCCGTGACCTGGCCGCGGTGGCGTCGCTGGTGATGAGCGAGCTGACGCCGCTGGTGTCCGCGCAGCACGGCGCGTTCTACCTGATCCGCGACGACGTGGGCCCGGAGCCGGTGTTCGAGCTGGCCGCGGGCTACGCGTACCGGCCGCCGGGTGACGGGCCGGTCCGGTTCCAGCTCGGCGAGGGACTGATCGGCCAGGTCGCGGTGGACAAGCGGACCATCGTGGTCAGCGGCGCGCCGATCGAGCACATCACGATCGTGTCGGGCCTCGGCACCAGCCCGGCCGGCACGTTGATCCTGCTGCCGGTGCTGTTCGAGAACCAGGTGCTCGGCGTGATCGAGCTGGCGTCCATTACCGAGTTCACCCCGGTGCACCTTGACCTGCTCGAACAGCTGCGGGAGATGATCGGCACCACGGTGAACACGATCCTGGTGCTGTCCCGCACCGACGGGCTGCTGGCCGAGTCCCGCAGGCTGGCCGGTGAGCTGCAGACCAGGCAGGACGAGCTGCAGCAGTCGAACACCGAGCTGGCGGACAAGGCACGGCTGCTCGCGCTGACGTCGAAGTACAAGTCCGAGTTCATGGCGAACATGTCGCACGAGCTGCGCACACCGCTGAACAGCCTGCTCGTGCTCGCGGGTCTCCTCGCGGACAACCAGAGCGGCAATCTCACCAACCAGCAGGTGGAGTTCGCGACCACCATCCACTCCGCCGGGTTCGACCTGTTGCAGCTGATCAACGACATCCTGGACCTGGCGAAGGTCGAGTCGGGCCTGCTGCAGCTAGAAGTCGCGCCGATGCCGATGGCCGGGCTGGTGTCCTACGTCGAGGCGCTGTGCCGGCCGCTGACCGTTGAGAAGCAGCTCGACTTCACCGTGCGGGTGGACCCCGAGGTGCCGGCGATCCTGCACACCGACGAGCAGCGCCTGCAGCAGGTGCTGCGCAACCTGCTGTCCAACGCGGTGAAGTTCACCCACGACGGCGAGGTCACGCTGGACGTGCGGCTGGCTGGCCCGGCCGAGGTGCGCACGCCGCAGCTGATGCGGGCGCCGGCCCGGGTGGCGTTCGCGGTGCGGGACACCGGGATCGGCATCGCGCAGGACAAGCTCGCGGTGATCTTCGAGGCGTTCCAGCAGGCCGACGGCACGACCAGTCGGAAGTACGGCGGGACGGGCCTCGGCCTGTCGATCTGCCGGGAACTGGCGGACCTGCTCGGCGGCGAACTCGTGGTGAGCAGCACCCCGGGCCGAGGCAGCACGTTCACCCTGTACCTGCCGGTCCGCCAGGTCACGTCGGTGCCGACGCGGTCGCCGTCCGGTGGGCAGCTGGGTCGCACGCAGCCGGCAGACACCGCGGAAACCGTTGACGCGCCACGGTTCCACGGTGAGCGGGTGCTGATCGTCGACGACGACGCACGCAACGTGCTCGCGCTCAGCGCCGCGCTGCAGACGCAGGGCCTGCGGGTGGTGTCCGCGGACAACGGGGTGGCCGGCGTGCGGGAACTCGAGCAGCACCAGGACATCGCGGTGGTGCTGATGGACATCATGATGCCGGAGCTGGACGGAAACGCCACCATGGCGGCGATCCGGGGCATGTCGGCCTACGCGGACCTGCCGGTGATCGCGGTGACCGCGAAGGCGATGAAGGAGGACCGGGACCGCAGCCTCGCGTCCGGCGCCACCGACTACGTGACCAAACCGGTGGACATGGACCACCTGCTCGGCCTGCTCGAGCGCTACGTGCGGGCCGGCCACGTGACCGGCCGGGTGGACGTCGAGCCGGAGCACGCGACGCCATAGCACTGAACTGTCGAGCATCGAACTGCGTCGCACAGAACTCCGGAGCACCGAACCGCGTGGCTAGCCGATCCGGTACCGCCAAGCGTTGCGCGCGAGCAGGACGCCGACGAACGCCGTCGCGGTCAGCACTGGACCCACTGCCGCGCCGGTGAGGAAGGTGGCCGCGGCCATGGCCACCCCGCCCGTGCCGATCAGCACGGCCGCCACCATGACAAGGGCGGCGGTCCGCCGGGCCAGGTCGACGGCGGCACCGCCCGATCCGGGCGCCACCGCCAGCCATCGGGCCGGCAGGCGGTCCCGGTCGTCGGCGGCCAGTCGATCTCGGTCGCCGGCCGTCGATCGGGCCGCAACGCGCACGAGTCCTGTCATACCCGCTCGAATACCCGGCAC
>DATBCR010000056.1:0-12295 GCA_036270375.1 Pseudonocardiaceae bacterium
CACCGGATTCACCGGAAACGCCATCCTGCCGACAAATCTGGCCGGCCTGCTGGGCCTGACCGGTCCATAGCCGCACGGAATCATTGTCAGCGCAAGGATCTTGGGCGCGCGTTGTCCTCAGTGGTCGGCTGCCTCGGGCCGCGAAGTCGGCTCCAATGGATACAGCCAGGTCAGCCAGCGTGCACTGCGACGGCACGAGCCGCGATCGCGCGGGATCGTTGACAACACAAGGATCCTGGGCGCACGACCCGCTGTTGGCAGCGTGAAAAGCGGCTGACCCGGTCGCATCCAACGGATACGACCAGGTCAGCCGAGTTGTGCCGGGACGGTCAGCCGAGGGCGTCGAGCAGGGCCTCGCGCTGCCGCTGGCCGAGGCCGGCGACCCGCCGCTCCTCGGGGATGCCCGCCTTCTCCATCAGGGCGGTCACCTTGGCCGGCCCGAAGCCGGGCAGGGCCTTCACCAGCTGTGCCACCTTGGTCTTGCCGACCACGGTGTCTTCCTTCGCACGGGCAAGGACTCCGGAGATGGTCTCCTTGCCTTCCTTGATGTCGTTCAGCAGCTTGGTGCGAGCCTGCCTGGCCTCGGCGGCCTTGGCCAACGCAGCCGTGCGCTGCTCGGGGGTCAGGTTAGGGAGAGCCACTCGTCGTCTTCCTTCCACTCAGGACAGTCCATCCGCGCGCGTCACGCGTGGTTGGCACCCCATCATGACGGTTCGCGGCGAATCTGCCCATCAACGACACGTCAGTGCCACGCCGTGACCTGGCCGGATTCAATTGGCGCGGGGCCGTCGACCATCGATTTGGATACGCAGCGTGGTCAGAACCACCGATTGGATGGCCGCGTTCGTGTCGCTGAGTACACGAGTGGACACTCGATCATCAAAGTAGGTGATATGCGCGGAGTGATAGGCGCCACACAATGACACAGATGTGACAGTCGGGGGTCACTGGCCGGTCACTGAACCCACCCACTGCCCGCCCGGTCGGGTACATCCTGTGTAAGGATGCCAGTGGTAGCCGAGCGAGCACCCAGCGTCGCCCGTGGCGCACACGGTGTGTGCGCCCGCTCGTCGGCGCCGGCTGGTTGGGTGTGGAGGCTGACGGGACGAGTTGGGGGCGAGGTGGCGGCAACGCGTACGGGCATGCGCGCGGTGCTCGCATACGGCGAGTTCCGTGCCCTGTGGCTGGCCGAGGCGGTGTCCATCGCCGGTGACCAACTGGCCAAGGTCGCGCTCGCGCTCGCCGTGTACGCACGGACCGGCTCCGCGCTGTGGTCCGCCGTCGTCTACGCACTGAGCTTCCTGCCCGCGCTCGCCGGTGGACTCGGCCTCGCCCAGCTCGCCGACCGCTACCCGAGGCGCACCATCATGGTCGTCGGCGCCGCGCTGCAGGCCGTGTTCGTCGCCGTGATGTCCGTGCCCGGCATGCCACTGGCCGCGATGTGCGCCCTGCTGGTCGGCGTCGGCATCGCACAGGCGCCCGCGCTGGCCGCCCAGAACGCGCTCATCCGGGACGTCTTCACCGACGACGACCTCTACTACCGCAGCCAGGACATCCGAGGCATCACCACCAACACCGTCATGCTGCTCGGACTCGCGGGGGCCGGCCTGCTGGTCGCCGTGGTCGGCAGTTCGCACGCGCTGCAGATCGACGCGCTCACGTTCGTCGTGTCCGCGCTGCTCGTCCGGTTCTCGGTGCGGGATCGCCCGCAGCCCAACGGCGGCGAGTACAACTCCTGGCTGGACGGCCTGCGTTACGTGCGCGGCGATTCCCGGCTGCGCACCCTGCTGTGGCTGTCCTGGCTCGTCGGGCTCGCTGTCGTGCCGGAAGGGCTCGCCGCGCCACTGGCCGCACAGCTCGGTGCGACCAAAGGGGCAGTCGGATGGCTACTCGCCGCTGACCCGTTCGGGTACGTGATCGGGGCTTTCGTGCTGTCCCGCTACCTGTCCACGGCGCTTCGCCAGCGCCTGATCGGACTGTTCGCCACCGCGTCCGTCGCGGTGCTCGTCGTGTTCGTCGTGGGGCCGTCGCTGGCCGGTGCGCTGCTGCTGCTCGCGTTGGCTGGCGCGACCGGGGCCTACCAGATCACCGTCGGCGCGACCTTCACCAGCTGGGTGCCCAACTCCGTGCGGGGCAGCGCGTTCGGCGTGGCCAGGACCGGACTGCGGGTGGCACAGGGCATCGGCGTCGCCGCCGGCGGCGCGCTCGCGCAGGCCATCGGTTCGGCGCGCGATGCGATCGTGCTGGCCGGGGTCCTGGGTGTTGTGCTCGCGGTGCCGGCTGCGGTCACGTGGCGCCGGCAGTACCGTTTGGACCCACCAGTCGAAACCGGGTGACGCGACTAGCACGAACGGGCGGCGGCACAATGGGTAAAGTGTACGCAACCCAACGCGATCAATGGCACGATTGGGATCCGATAGGCGATAGTCGGATCAGTGGGCGGTCCACCGACCGCCGATTGGCATTCCTAGGCCGAGGGCGAACCATCGAACCGGGGCGCGCACACGGGAAGGCGGGGTAGACCATGGCAGTCAGAAGTCGCGGTCGGACACCGTCGACACCTCCTCGGCACAATTCTGAGGCCACGCCGCCGTCGGAGGCCGTGGGGGACAGGGAGAAGCACGAAACGAAGCACGAAACGGCCGGAACGCCCGGTCCGGTCAGAAGTCGCGGTCAGACACCGTCGGTACCTCCTCGGTGGAGACGGAGATTGGGCCGGCGTGCCACACGGTCACTCCTGCACACCGAGCGTACGCATCGCCCGGGTGCGGTTGGTGGAGCGCAGCAGCTGGCTGAGGACATTGTCGCTCATGGGGAACGTTTCTGGGAGGGGGTCTGGGCTTCCGCCCGGCATCCGGGCACGTGGGCGTTGTGGTCGCCGCGCCCGGCGGCGATCGCCTACATGCTCGGCATCGAAGTTGTCACCATTGCGGCGGTTATTCTGGCACTCCCGATTCAGGGCTCGGTCGCGGGCGCCGACTGGGCAAGGTTCGGGGTGCTGCTGGGGTTCGCGAGCGTGCACTTGTTCCTTTCCCGCCGGCAGGAGGAGACCCGCCGTAACCGGATGGATACCGTACACGTTGACCTGACCTCGATCTGGAACTTCGCCGCCGCACTCATTCTGCCACTTCCTTTGGCCATTTTGTCCATTGTGGCCATCCGGTTCCAGCGCTGGTTCGTGGCGCGCCGGCCACTGTATCGCTACGTGTTCGCCACCGCGGTCATCGCACTGTGTGTGCTCGGCGTGCGCGGAGTGTTGTATGCGGCCGGTGCACCGACCTGGGCCGGCTTGGGCGTTTCCGGCACGATGCGCGATTTCGGGATTGCCCTTGCGGCTGCTGGGGTCTACGTGGTCGGCGGCATCGCGCTCGTCGGCATCGCGGTCGCGCTGCACCAGCAGCGCCCGAGTTTTGCTTCCGCCGTGGGCAGTCTGTACGACAACGGCCTCGAAGCGCTGACTGTCGCACTTGGTCTGGTTACGGCAGTCCTCCTGTTGGACGCGCCGCCGGTACTCGTGGTGATGGTGGTGATCGGCGTGCTCGGCAACCGGCTCACCGAGATCCGGCAGCTTCAGGTGGACGTGCGTACCGATCCGAAGACCGGCCTGCTGAACATGCGCGGCTGGCAGGAGGCGGCGATCAAGGAACTCGCGCGGGCGGACCGCACCCGTGGCCCGGTCGGCGTCCTGATGATCGATCTCGACCATTTCAAACTGATCAACGACACGTGGGGTCATCCGGCCGGCGACGACATGCTCGTCGCGGTCGCCGAGGTGCTGCGCACCGAGACCCGCCCGGCCGATGTGGTCGGCCGGTTCGGCGGCGAGGAGTTCGTGGTCCTGTTGCCGGATACCGACCGTGCCGCGTCGACGGCCGCGGCGGAACGCATCCGGGCGCGTATCGCCGAACTCAACGTGATCAGCACCGACAAGCGCGGCGGCCCCGCGGTGATCGCCGGACGCACCACGTCGGTCGGCGTGTCCAGCCGGCCGGAGAACGCCGACGCGCTGCCCGACCTGCTACAGGCCGCGGACGCCGCCGTCTATCTCGCCAAGGAGTCCGGGCGGGATCAGGTGCGACTTGCCGTCTCTGGTGCCGATCCGGGATCAAGCCGCGAATTGGCCTCCTGACCCGTTAGCATCCTGACCGTCCGTGTTCGGCCGGCAATGGAGGCGATGCGACGGTGGGCAGCGATGTGGGAACCGCGACCTCGGTGTTCCGGGCGACACGGGACTTTCTGCTGGAGCATCGGCACGACTACGACACCGCCTACCGGGACTTCCGGTGGCCGACGCTGACCGAGTTCAACTGGGCGCTTGACTGGTTCGACGTGGTCGCGGAAGGCAACGACAGCCCCGCGCTGTGGATCGTCGAGGAGGACGGCGGCGAGCAGCGGCTGACGTACGCCGAGATGTCCGCGCGCTCGAACCGGGTCGCCAACTGGCTGCGCGGTCTCGGTGTCGGTCGGGGCGACCGGCTGATCCTGATGCTGGGCAACCAGATCGAGTTGTGGGAGACCATCCTCGCGGCGATGAAACTCGGCGCGGTGCTGATCCCGGCGAGCACCCTGCTCGGCCCGGCCGACCTGACCGACCGGGTGGCACGCGGCAACGCCAAGCATGTCGTGGCGCGAGCGGTGGACGCGCCGAAGTTCGCGGACGTGGCGGGCGACTACACCCGAATCACGGTCGGCGAGCCAGTCGCCGGCTGGCACGACTATCGCGAGGCCTACGGGTCACCGCCGGAGTTCGCGGCCGACGGCGTGACGAAGGCCGATGACACTCTGTTGCTGTACTTCACATCCGGCACCACGGCGCAGCCGAAACTCGTCGAGCACACCCACGTTTCGTATCCGGTGGGCCATTTGTCGACGATGTACTGGATCGGCCTTCGTCCCGGCGACGTGCATTTGAACATTTCGTCGCCGGGCTGGGCGAAACACGCATGGAGCAACGTTTTCGCCCCGTGGAACGCCGAGTCCTGTGTGTTCATCCACAACTACCAGCGGTTCGACGCGTCGGCGCTGCTGGCCACCATGGATCGCTGCGGTATCACCAGTTTCTGCGCGCCGCCCACCGTGTGGCGGATGCTGATCCAGGCCGACCTGGCCGAGTTGCGCACCCCGCCACGCGAGGTCGTCGGTGCCGGCGAGCCGCTTAACCCCGAGGTGATCGAACAGGTCCGCCGGGCGTGGCACGTGACGATCCGGGACGGTTTCGGCCAGACCGAGACGACCCTGCAGATAGCCAACACCCCGGGCCAGCCGGTGAAACCGGGCTCGATGGGCCGGCCGATGCCGGGCTATACCGTGGTTCTCGTCGACCCGGCGACCGGCGAGGTTGGCACCGAAGGCGAGATCTGCCTCGACCTGTCCCCCCGCCCGACGGGCCTGATGGTCGGCTACCGGAACGACGACGACCGCACCAACGACGCGATGCGCGACGGCGTCTACCACACCGGCGACGTCGGCTCCCGGGACGAGGACGGCTACATCACGTACGTCGGCCGCGCGGACGACGTGTTCAAGGCGAGCGACTACCGGATCTCGCCGTTCGAACTGGAAAGCGTCCTGCTGGAACACGACGCGGTCGCCGAGGCCGCCGTTGTGCCGTCGCCGGACCCGATGCGCCTCGCGGTGCCCAAGGCGTACGTCGTGCTCGCGGCCGGTCATCGACCCGACCGGGACACGGCGTTGACGATCCTGCGCTTCGCGCGCGAGAACCTGGCCCCCTACAAGCGAATCCGCCGCCTGGAGTTCACCGACCTGCCCAAGACGATCTCCGGCAAGATCCGCAGGGTCGAACTCCGCAGCCGGGAACGCGACATCCACGCCGATCCGGCGGTGCTGGTGACGGGCGAATTCCGCGAAGAAGACTTCCCCGAACTGAAAGGCTGAACGGTGACCGTCGATGTGACCGTGCACACCGTCGAGCCGACACCGACAGCGGTGGTGGTGGCGACGACGACATGGGCGGAGTTCCCGAACACCTGGGGGCCGATGCTGGACAAGGTATGGCGTTTCATTCGCGGTGACGCTCCGGCGGGACTGTACGAACATGGGCACAACGTCATGCTTTACAAGGACGACGTGCCCAATGTCGAAGTCGGTGTTCAGGTGAGCGGCCCATTCGATCCCGCCGGTCATGTCGTCGCGTCGACGCTGCCGGGTGGGCTCGTCGCCACCGCGACCCACACCGGCCCGATCGCCGAGATAGGCGGCACCCATGACGCGGTGTGCGGGTGGAGCGAGGCGAACGGATACCGGGTGGCCGGCCCCCGCTGGGAGATCTACGGCGATCCCGACCCGACCGGCCACTTCGACGTGGACGTGTTCTGGTCGTTGACATCCGCGTAACCCGGCGCCGACCGGCGATATCACCGGTTGGGATGAATTCGGGGACGGACCTTCACCTGAGTGTGGGTTGCTCACAATGGACCGACAGGCGCATGGTTGCATGGCCCGACAACCAGGACATCCGCACTACGGCTTGGAGCGGGAACCATGACCGCCACCGAGGCACGGCACACCGGCGCCGGCACCGAATCGCGCACGTCGGCGACGGGTGACGGGTCGCTCACCCACCGGCAGATCCTGCTGGTGTTCAGCGGCCTGATGCTGGGCATGTTCCTCGCCGCGCTGGACCAGATGATCGTCAGCACCGCGATCCGCACCATCGCCGACGACCTGCACGGCCTGGACCTGCAGGCATGGGCGACGACCGCGTACCTGATCACGTCGACGATCTCGACCCCGCTCTACGGCAAGGTTTCCGACATCTACGGCCGCAAGCCGTTCTTCATCGCCGCCATCACGATCTTCCTGATCGGCTCGGTCGCGTGCACGTTCGCCACGTCGATGTACATGCTGGCGGCGTGCCGCGCGTTCCAGGGCCTCGGTGCCGGCGGCCTGATGTCGCTCGCGCTCGCGATCATCGGCGACATCGTGCCGCCACGGGAACGGGCCCGCTACCAGGGCTATTTCCTTGCCGTGTTCGGCACTTCGAGCGTCCTCGGCCCGGTCGTCGGCGGCTTCCTTGCCGGCCAGTCGACGATCCTGGGCATCGCGGGCTGGCGCTGGGTGTTCCTGGTGAACGTGCCGATCGGCATCATCGCGCTTGCCGTGGTGACCAAGGTCCTGCACATCCCGCACACCCGCCGCGACCACCGCCTGGACTGGTGGGGCGCGCTCACCATCACGATCGGCCTCGTCCCGCTGCTGATCCTCGCCGAACAGGGCGAGATGTGGGGCTGGACGTCACCGAGGGCGTGGGCCTGCTACGGCGTCGGCGTGGCAGGGCTGCTGCTGTTCCTGCTCGCCGAACGCCTGATGGGGGACGACGCGCTGATACCGCTCCGGTTGTTCCGCAACGGTGTCTTCAGCATCACGTCCAGCGCGAACCTGATCATCGGTATGGGCATGTTCGGCGGTATGTCGGTGATCCCGCTGTATCTGCAGATCGTGAAGGGCGCGTCGCCGACCAAGGCCGGCCTGCTCCTGCTGCCGCTCGTGCTCGGCATCATGTTCGCGTCGGTGCTGTCCGGCCAGCTCACCGCGCGCACCGGCCGGTACAAGATCTTCCCGATCATGGGCACGCTGATGATGGTGGCGGGCCTCGTACTGCTCAACACGATCGACGCGGACACCGCCCTGCTCCGCACCGACATCTGGATGTTCATCTTCGGGTTCGGGCTCGGCGGCTGCATGCAGACGCTGGTCATCGCGGTGCAGAACGCCGTGCCCGCGCGGGACATGGGTGTCGCGACCGCGTCCGCCACGTTCTTCCGGCAGATGGGCGGCACGCTCGGCACGGCCGTGTTCCTGTCCATCCTGTTCAGCACGGTCGGCGGCAAGATCGCCGCCGCGTTCACCAGGATCGCGCCGACACCGTCGTTCCAGGCCGCGCTCGCGGACCAGTCCGTGCTGGCGAACCCGAACAACGCGCCGGTGCTCAGCATGATCCACAACGGCCCGGGCGGTATCGGCGCGTCCGCGCTGCAGGACTCGTCGTTCATCCAGAAGCTCGACCCACGGCTGGCCCGGCCGTTCCTCGTCGGCTTCTCGGACTCGATGCACCCGGTGTTCCTCACGGCGGCCGCCGTGGTCGCGGTCGCCTTCGTGCTCGTGCTGTTCATGAAGGAACTGCCGCTGCGCACCCAGTCCGGCATCCAGGCCAGAATGGCCGAGGACGCCGAGCCAAACCCCGTTTCGGACGCCGTGCCCGACGACTCTCGGTTCGACCCGGAACGCAACGGCCACCAGCCACCGTCGGACACCAACGGCGCGGGCGACCCGACCGTAGGAGCGGCCCTGATGGCATCCGGCAGCGACGACTACTTCACGCCGTTCGAAGACCACGACCACGGTGCCGACAACGCTGCCGACCAGAATGGCAGCGGCGCGGTGCACGGTCGGGTGCGTCGCTCCGACGGCACCGGGATCTCCGGCGCCGCACTGACTCTGATCGATTCCGCCGGTCGCCAGATCGGCCGCGACGTGTCCGGTTCGGACGGTGCGTACCACCTGCCGGCCCCCGACACCGGCTCGTACGTGCTGATCGCGTCGGCAGGCGCGCACCAGCCGCAGGCGTCGGTGGTCGCGGTCGGCGCCGGCCCGGTCGCGGTGGACGTGGTGCTCACCGGCACCAGCAGCCTCGCCGGCCTGGTCACGGTCGCCGGCAAGGGCACTCCGGTGGCCGGCGCCATGGCGACCCTCGCCGACGACCACGGTGACGTCGTCGTCGCGCAGGCGACCGGCGCCGACGGCGGCTACCTGTTCGACGAACTCGTCGCCGGCAGCTACACGCTCGTCGTCAGCGCGTCCGCGTACCAGCCGGTCGCACTCGGCGTGTCCGTGCCGGGCACCGGTCAGCACCGGCAGGATGTCGAACTCGTCGGCGGCTCGCGGCTGCGCGGCGTGGCGACAGTCGGGGACGGCAGGGCGGTCGTGGACGCGCGGATCACGTTGCTGGACCGCAACGGCAACGTGGCCGCGATGACCACCACCGACGCCAGCGGCGAGTACGCGTTCTCGGACCTGCCCGAGGGCGACTACACGGTGATCGCCAGCGGATACCCGCCGGTGGCCAGCACACTGCGGATGAACGGCGGCGAGCAGAACCAGCACGACGTCCGGCTCGGCCACCCGGAGGTCTAGATGGGCGTGGTCGCGCGGGCACGGACAACGGACGGTTGGCCGCTACCGACCGCCGTGCTCACCGTGACCGACGCCGTCGGCGCACAGGTGGCCAGGGTGCCGGCCGACGCGGACGGCCGGCTGGCCACCGAGGAACTGCCGGCCGGCAACTACACCGCGATCCTCACCGCGACCGGCTACGCCCCACTGGCCCGCACCGCCGTCGTCACCGCGAGCGGCACCGCCGTGCTCGGCGTGCTGGCACTGGCCAGGGTCGGCGGCACGGGCGGCCTGCCGACCCCCGGCGTGTGGACGATCGACCCCGGCCACTCGCTGATCAGCGTCACCGCACGGCACCTTGGCATGACGAGCGTGCGCGGCCGGTTCACCGAGTTCGGCGGCCGGATCGAGATGGCACGCCCGATCGAGCGGTCAACGGTCACCGCGACCATCCGGGCCGCCAGCATCGACACCGACAACAAGCTGCGCGACGACCACCTCCGGTCGGCCGATTTCCTCGACGTGGACCGGAATCCACTGATCGAGTACCGGGGAACATCGGTCACCCCGCTCGGCGGCGAACGCTGGCGGATGGACGGCGAGCTGACTCTGAACGGCATCACCCGGCCGATTCCGTTGGAGCTGGCCTATTTCGGTGTCGGACCGGACGGGTCGGGCGGGACAAGGGCCGGGTTCCACGCGGTGACCGAACTGCGCCGCGAGGACTTCGCCATCACGTACAACCAGATCGTCCGCGCGGGCATCACCCTGATCGGCGCGACACTGCGGGTGGAGATCGACATCGAGGCCGTCCAGGGAGACACGCCGCTCCCGGCGTGACCGGCTTTTTATCGCAAGGATCACACGTCAACTGCTTGTACTAGGCAAACAAATTAGTTAGCGTAGGCAAGTAGCTTGATGGAGGTACGTGTGGTGCACAGTGACCAGAGCCAGAACCGGCGCGCCAGAACCCTGACCGACCTCGGACCGCACTACAAGTGGATCGCGTTGTCCAACACAACGTTGGGCATGCTGATCGCCACCATCAACTCGTCCATCGTGCTGATCGCGCTGCCGGACATCTTCAAGGGCATCGGCGTCAACCCGCTGGACTCCGGCCACACCAGCTACCTGCTGTGGATGATCATGGGATTCCTCGTCGTCACAGCGGTTCTGGTGGTGAGCTTCGGGCGGCTCGGCGACATGTACGGCCGCGCGCGGATGTACAACCTCGGCTTCGCCGTGTTCACCGTGTCGTCGATCCTGCTCGCGATCACCTGGCAGCAGGGCGATGCCGGCGCGTGGTGGCTGATCGGCTGGCGGGTCGTACAGGGTGTCGGCGGCGCGTTCCTGATGGCCAACTCCAGCGCCATCCTGACCGACGCGTTCCCGGCCAACCAGCGCGGCCTGGCCATGGGCATCAACGGTGTCGCGGCGATCGCGGGCTCGTTCCTCGGTCTCGTCATCGGCGGTGTGCTCGCGCCGCTCAACTGGCACCTGGTGTTCCTGGTGTCGGTGCCGTTCGGTGTGCTCGGCACGATCTGGGCGTACCTCAAGCTGCACGACACCGGTATCCGGCAGCACGCTCGGATGGACTGGTGGGGCAACATCACGTTCGCGGCCGGGCTGATCGCGGTGCTCGTCGGCATCACGTACGGCATCCAGCCGTACGGTGCGCACACCATGGGCTGGACCAACCCGTTCGTGCTTGCGTGCCTCATCGGCGGCGTCGCGATGCTGGTGGTGTTCGGGGTCATCGAGGTCCGGGTCGACAATCCGCTGTTCAACCTGGCGCTGTTCAAGATCCGGTCGTTCACCGCGGCCAACGTGGCCAACCTCGTCGCATCGCTCGGCCGTGGTGGGCTGCAGTTCATCCTGATCATCTGGCTGCAGGGCATCTGGCTGCCGCAGCACGGGTACAGCTTCGCCCAGACCCCGCTGTGGGCCGGTATCTACATGCTGCCGATGACGGTCGGCTTCCTGTTGTCCGCGCCGCTGTCGGGTGTGCTGTCGGACAAGGTGGGCACCCGTGCGTTCGCGTCCGTCGGCATGCTGATCACCGCCGTCACCTTCGGCATGCTGATCATGCTGCCGGTGAACTTCAACTACCTCGTGTTCGCAGGCATCCTGGTGGTCAACGGCATCGGGATGGGCATGTTCGCGTCGCCCAACCGCGCGGAGATCATGAACAGCCTGCCGAACAACGCCCGCGGCGCCGGCGCCGGCATGGCGGCCACGTTCCAGAACTCGGCGATGGTGCTGTCCATCGGGATCTTCTTCAGCCTCATCATCACGGGCCTCTCGGCACACCTGCCCGCCGCGCTGAACACGGGTCTCACCGCACACGGCGTCCCGGCGGCGGCCGCGAACCAGGTGGCGCACCTGCCGGCGGTGGCGGTGCTGTTCGCGGCGTTCCTCGGCTACAACCCGATCCAGCAGCTGCTCGGCCCGGTGCTGCACCAGTTGCCGGTCAACCAGGCGGACTTCCTGACCGGACGGAGTTTCTTCCCGAGCCTTATCTCGGGGCCGTTCTCGGACGGCCTGACGGTCGCGTTCGTGTTCGCCATCGTCGCGTGCCTGATCGGTGCCGTCGCGTCCCTGATGTGCAGCCCACGGCGCACACTCCAGCTCGTCGATACCGAACCCGTCGGCGCCGAGCTGGCCGCCGTGGCCGCCGACGCCGGTGCCGGACCCGCCGAACTGGTCGGCCCTACGCGCGACAGCTAGGCCGAACGGCCGATTGCATTCGGCGAGCGGTAGTAGCGCCGCGTGCGCCACGGAACGCAAGTTGCATCCCGGCGAGCGAACAGCCCCGGTGACCGCGCCAGCGGCAAGAACTGGCGAACCGCCTATGAACCTCGGCCGACAATCGAGCCAATGGGCTAACACATTGCGCCTGCGATGCGACGCTCATGGTGGAGGTATCGGACAACATGGAAACCGAGACAGAATCACCCGGAGATCAGATCGGCGCTGCGGCCAGTCTGCCAACAGCGCCGTGCAGCGTGGTGTGGAGTCGAGGCCACGCCTACGTGCTCGAACCGGTCCAGGGTCGCCCACGATGGATGGGGATGGACGACCGGGGACGCCCCGAGGAACTGAGCGGCGCGGACCTGCAGCGCCGAGGCTGGACGCGCACGTGTAAGAGGTAGCCGTGACATGG
>DATBCR010000057.1:0-5262 GCA_036270375.1 Pseudonocardiaceae bacterium
TCACGGTCCGCATCCACTACGGACCAGGAGACAGACATGGCGATCGGACCGGACATGCCCGCACCCACCGTGGGATTCACGATCGACGAGTATCGCCATCGGTGGCCGACCGGCGTCGAGAAGACTGAACTCTGCGGCGGGATCCCGATCTTCGTCGGTCAGTTCGACGAACGAGACATCGAGACCGCCCGCCGCTGCTATCCCGACCGGCAGGTCGTCCTGAACGAGGACGGCGGGATCGAGATCCACCCGGCCAGCGACGAGCCGGCCCGCTCCACATACCAGATGTACCTGGACAAACACGCCTGACGGCGTTGGGGCGTCGGCCCGATGTGGTCGGCGCCCCAACGCTTTCCGCGCTGTCAGTGGGTGGGGATCGGCACGGATTCCGGGGTGGGGATGTGGGCCTCGGCGGCGGCCATGCGTGGGGTCGTGGACACCGCGTCGGCGTCGAAGACGACCTCGCCGGCCACCCATACCTTGCGGGGGCGCATGTCGTCGTCCCACCACACCAGGTCGGCGATGGCGCCGGGGGCCAGGCGGCCGAGGTACTTCTCGCCGATGGTGTCGGCCGGGACGACCGTTGCCGAGGACAACGCCACCGCCGGGTCGACGCCGATCGAGATGATGTTGCGGACCGCGCGGTCCAGGGTCAGGGCGCTGCCGGCGATGGTGCCCGCGGGCGACCTCGGCACGCCGTCGTCCGTCAGCAGCACGTCCGCACCGCCGAGCTGGTACCGGCCGGGGGGCATGCCGGCAGCCGCTACGGCGTCCGTGACCAGCGCGACCCGCCGGGCCGCCACGGCGAACACCAGCGCGCAGACGTCCGGTGCCACGTGCGCCAGATCGGCGATCAGACCCAACGTGAACCGCTTGTCCGCGAACGCGGCCCCCGGCACGCCGGGCTCCCGGTGCCCAAGTCCCCGCTGGGCGTTGAAAAGGTGCGTGATCATCCGCGCGCCGGCATCCGCCGCGGCCCGCGTCTGGGCCGCTGTGGCGTCCGTGTGACCCACCGACACCAACACCCCGGCCGATGCCAGCCACCGCACCGCCGCGAGCGCTCCTGGCCGTTCCGGGGCCAGCGTGACCATCCGCAGATGCGGCGCCACAACGGGATCCGTCAGGATCTCGTTGATCAGGTCCGGCGTGGGGTCCGACATCAGCGCCGGGTCGTGCACGCCGTGCCGCACCGGGGACAGGAACGGGCCCTCCAGGTGCACGCCGAGCGGCCGCGCCCCGCTGTCCGTCGGCAGTGCCCTGCTGGTCGCCAGCAGCGCCCGTGCCTGCGCCAGAGCGACCGGCACGGGCGCCGTGATCAGGGTGGGCAGAAATCTCGTCACACCCGTGCTCGGCAACGATCTCGCCACCAGCCGCATGCCCTCGTCGTCCACCTCAGCGAAGTCGACGCCGACCGCTCCGTTGATCTGGATGTCCACCAGCCCCGCGGTCAGCAGCCCGCTGTCGAGGTGCTGCACATACCTCGAACCGCCGTTCTGATCGGGATATCCGTCTCGTACGTCGACGATCCGGCCATGCCGTACACGTAGGTGAACAGGGCCGGCGATCGCGCGGTCGATCAGGGCGCGCGGTGCGGCGACGACGGTATCCAACGGTCCTCCCAATTGGTCCAGACCATTAGAAAATACTGGGCGACCCGGCGGACGTCCAGTGAACTTCTAACAGTGGGTCACTGTAAGACGAAAATTACCCGCCAAACAAGGCCGCATCGTGTGTCGGCCGCCACGCCGAAGCCGTCCGACCAGCGGCTCCGCCATCGAGGTGACGTCTATCTTGTGGCATCCCACCTGGTGAATTTGGCAGAATTCACCAGTTCGCCAAGGGAGGCCCGCGTGCACGGCTGGAGAAGCTACATCGCCATCGGTGACAGTTTCACCGAAGGACTCAACGACCCCGGCCCGGACGGCCACTTCCGGGGCTGGGCCGACCGGCTGGCCGAACTGTTGGCGAAGGACCGACCCGGCCTGCGCTACGCCAACCTCGCGATCCGAGGCAAGTACCTGCGCCAGGTGCTGGCCGAACAGCTCCCAACGGCACTGGCGGCGAAGGCGGATCTCGTCACGTTCGCGGCCGGTGGCAACGACATCCTGCGACCGGGCGGTGATCCGGACCGGCTGGCCGCCGCCTTCGAACAGGCCGTGGTACAACTCCGCGCGGCCGGCGCCGACGTGGTGATCTTCACCGGTTTCGACACCAGGACCACCCCGGTGCTCCGGCACGTCCGCGGCCGGATCGCCACCTACAACGCCCACCTGTGGGCGATCGCGGACCGGCACGGCTGCCGGATGGTGGACCTCTGGTCGATGAGCGCCCTGCACAACCCGCAGGCGCTGAGCGACGATCGATTGCACCTCACGCCGGACGGACACCGGCGA
Source organism: Pseudonocardiaceae bacterium (assembly GCA_036270375.1). Taxonomy (GTDB): domain Bacteria; phylum Actinomycetota; class Actinomycetes; order Mycobacteriales; family Pseudonocardiaceae; genus DATEPR01. Next base: position 2,394 of record DATBCR010000057.1, read on the forward strand.
GTCGCGCTGCGCACGGCGGAAGTCCTCGGCATACCGGTGGACGCCGACTGGCGCGAGCCGTGGCCCGCGATGCGCGAGCCGGCTTGGCTGGACCGCCGCCGCGCGGACCTGAGGTGGACGCGGGAGCACTTCGTGCCGTGGCTCGCCAGACACCTGCGCGGACGGTCCTCCGGCGACGGCATGCCGCCCAAAAGGCCGGAACTGGCACCGGTGGCGACGGAACCGATGGCGACCGGACCGGTGGCCGGCGACTGAACGTGTCCGGCCGGCACCTCCCCCAGGGTGCCGGCCGGCACCCGGTCGCGTGGCTCTCCCCGTGCTCCCCAGGCACCACCACTCCAGCGACCAGCGCGACTGCCCTCCGACGCGAGACAACCCTGGCAGGTTCACCTACACGGCGGCTAACCATCCGCTAAACGAGTGACACTCAGACCAACTGCGCGGACCGGTTCGCGCCGGTCGGGCCGATGCCGACGTCCAGCGACGCGAGCAGATCGACGATGCCGGCCGACCGAGGCCCGTCCAACCGTTGGGACCACACGAGTGCGGCACGCAGTTCGTCCACTGCGGCCGGATCGCCACGGAGCAGCAGCACGCGGCCGTACAGCTCCCGGGTGAACGCGTGCTGCAGGTCCGGCCGCTCCCCGCCGATGGCGTCCAAAGCCTTGCGCGCCAGGGCTTCCGCCTCGTCCACGTGGCCGAGTTCCATGCACAGTTCGATGAGGTTGTTGCCGGCGAGCCTGCGGTAGCCGACGTCACCGATCTCGTCGAACAGCGCGACAGCCGCGCGCACGTGTTCACACGCCTCGGCACGGCGGCCGATCTCCCTTTCCACCTGTGACATGTTGTTCAGCGCGTGCGCCTGGGCCATCAGGTCACCGGTCCGCACGGCCAGCCGGAACGACTCCTGGTCGCAGTACAGCGCCTCCCGGTGCCGGCCCTGCCCGTACAGGCAGCTCCCGACATTGCCGAGCGCGGCATAGATGTGCCTGGGGTCGCCGAGTTCGGTGGCCAGGCGCAGCGCGAGTTCCGCGTCCGCCAACGCATCCGCGGCTCGGCCGTAGCGGCTGCGGGCGGTGCCGAGCACGATCAGCATCAGCACCTCGCCCTCGGGGTCCGGTACCGCCCGTGCCGACGCGAGACCCGTGACCGCCCAGTGCGACCAGTCCGCGTAGGTGCACCGGGTGGTGAGGAAGTGCGACGTGAGCAGCACGAGCTGCCACGCCTGGCGGTGCCGGCCGGCGGATACCGTGGCGCGCAACAACTCCGACAGGTTGGGCCACTCGGCGTCGAACCAGTCCAGCGCCTGGCCCGCGGAGACCGGGGTGGGCAGCGCGATTCTCGGGTGCCGTGCGCGGAAGTCGAGGTCGTCCCTCGGCGGGTGCAGCAGCCTGCGGGCCTGGTCGCAGGCGCACAGGTAGTAGTCGAGCAGCCGGCCGAGCGCCTCGTCTGTGTCGTCGCTTGACAGCTCGGTGACCGCGAGTCCCCTGGCGTGCAGGCGAACCAGGTCGTGCATGACATAGCGGTGCGCGCCGTTCTCGCCGACGAGGTTCGCCTCGGCAAGCGCGCGCAGCCTCCGCCGGGCGGACGGCACGTCGGTACCGCACAGCGCGGCCACCGCGTACGGGTCGACGGTCGGCCCTGGCACCAGCCCGAGCATCCGGAACGCGCCGCCGATCGCCGGATGCAGGCCGCGGTAGGAAACATCCAGCGCTGCCCGCACGCTGGTGTCCGCGTCCTCCAGATCCAGTGCGGCCAAGCGGGTGTACTCGTCGGACAGCTCGACGACCAGACCGTCCACGGTCCGGCCGGGCTGCACGGCCAGCCGGGCCGCGACGACCCGTAACGCCAACGGCAGGTAGTCACAGAGGCGCGCCAGATCGGCCGCCTGCCGGCCGGTGATCGGCACGCCGGCCATCTCGGCCGCCGCCGCGATCAGCCGGGTGGCCGGGCCGGGCGCCAGGGTGGCCAGCGGCAGCAGCCGGGCGCCGCTGCGCGCGACGAGGCCGTCCAACCGGCGCCGGCTGGTGACGAGGACAAGAGAACCGCTGCCGCCGGGCAGCAGCGGGCGGACGTGTTCGGAGTCGCGGGCGTCGTCGAGCACCACGAGCACCCGGCGGGCCGCCAGCAGCGACCGGTACAGCGCGCCCTGCTCGTCCGGCTCGTCCGGCAGCTCAGCCGGTCGGACACCCAACGCGAGCAGGAACCGGGGCAGCACGTCGTCCGCGGCCAGCGGCGGCTGGTCCGGGTCGAAGCCGCGCAGGCCGGCGTACAGCACGCCGTCCGGGAACCGGGCCACCGTCCGGTGCCCCCACGTGACGGCGAGCGCGCTCTTGCCGACGCCGGCCGCACCCGTGATCACCACGACGGTGCTGGCGTCGGTGTCGCGGTCGGTGGCCAGTTCCGTCAGCCAGGCCAGTTCCCGCTCCCGGCCGGTGAACGCGGACGCGGCGGGCGGGAGTTGCGCCGGCACCACGGTGACCCGGTTCGCCACGACAGGCTCGGGTGGGTCCTCGGTCGGCGGCGGGGCCGACTCGCGCAGGGTCGGGTCGTCGCGCAGCAGCGACTCGTGCAGTTCGCGCAGGCGCGGGCCGGGGTCGATGCCGAGTTCGTCCGCCACCCTGCGTTGGAACGTCCGGTACGTCTCCAGGGCGTCGGCACGCTGGCCGGCCCGGTAGAGCGCGCGGATCAGCTGGCCGACGAGGACCTCGTCGAACGGGTGCTCGCGCACCAGGTTGCGCAGTTCGCCGATCAGCTCGGCATGCCGGCCGAGCGCCAGGTCCGCCTCGATCCGCTCCGCGATGATCACCAGGCGCAGCTCGGCCAGTTCGACCGCGACCGCCTCGGTCGGCGGGTTCACCGCGACCGG
>DATBCR010000058.1:0-2479 GCA_036270375.1 Pseudonocardiaceae bacterium
CGACGGTCGAGAACTGGGCCGTGTCCAAGGGCATCAGCTCGCTGTCGTTCTGGGCCGCCCAACGCGACAACGGCGGCTGCGTCGGCACCGCTGGCAGCAACACGTGTTCCGGCATCTCGCAGAGCCAGTGGCAGTTCGCGCACACGTTCCAGCCGTTCACCAGCGGCACCGGCCAGCCACCACCGCCGCCCGCGAACGACTTCTCGATCTCCACGTCACCGTCATCCGCGTCCGTGGCCGCCGGCAGTTCCGTGTCCACGACCGTCAACACGGCCGTCACCTCGGGTTCCGCCGAGTCGGTCAGCCTGTCCGCCAGTGGCGCGCCGGCCGGCGTGACCGCGGCGTTCTCGCCGACGTCGGTCAACTCGGGCGGGTCGTCCAGCCTGACGCTGACCACGACGTCGGCGGCGGCATCGGGCACATTCCCGATCACCGTCACCGGCTCGGCGGCCTCCGGCAGCCACACCGCCACCTACACGCTGACCGTGACGGGTGGCAGCGGCCCGCCACCACCGCCGAACGGCATAGTCAACGGTGGGTTCGAGACCGGCGGCCTGAGCCCGTGGACCGCGCAGCCCGGCACCGTCGTGGTGAGCAGCCCGGTGCACACCGGCAGCCACGCGCTGTCCGTCAACGCGACCAACTCGCAGACCGGTGAGGCCGACCAGACCATCACCGTGTCCCCCAACGCCAGCCACACGCTGACCGCGTGGGTGCAGGGCAACTTCGCCTTCATCGGCGTGACCGGTGGAGCGAGCGCGAGCACGTGGACGTCGTCGGCCGGCTTCACCAAGCTGACCGTCACCTTCACGACCGGTTCGTCCGGCACGATCACCGTGTTCGTGCACGGCTGGTTCGCGCAGGGCACCGTGTTCGCGGACGACATCAGCGTCAGCTAGGCGGTCGGACGGTAAGTTTCAGCGATGGGCCGTCGGATCCGATCGGCGGCCCATCGCTTTGTCGTGATCTTTGGAAAGCGTTTTCCAAAGTCTATCGGCGGAACGCGGCCGAGCTCTGCCGCAGCAGCACCTGTCCGGAGATCGGCACGATCCTCGGTTCACCGCCGCCGCCGTCGTCATCGCGCAGCGCAAGCCGGGCGGCCATCTCACCCATCCGGAACAGCGGGAGCGCCACCGTGCTCAGCGGCGGCGTGACGTCCTGCAGGGTGGGAATGTCGTCGAAACCGGCCACCGCCACCTCGCAAGGCACATCCACCCCGGCCGCCCGCATGCAGGCCAGCGCGCCTACCGCCATGACGTCGTTCACCGCGAACAGGCACACCGGACGCACCCGGCCGGCGAGCACGGCACTGGCCGCCTCGTAGCCGCCGTCCCTGGTGAACGGGCCTGGGATGACATCACCGTCGGCCAGGTCGATCCCGCGGTCGGCGAGGCCGGCCCGGAAACCGGTCACCCGGTCCCGCGCGGTCCGCAGCCCGGCCGGCCCCGCGAGCACCACGAAGTCCCGGTGGCCCTGGCTGACCAGCGCACGGGCCAGATCCCGTGCGCCGTCGGCGTTCTGCGGCATCACGGTGTCCACGCCGAGCAGGTCCTGGCCGACGCACACCACCCGGCCGCCGGACCGGGTGAACGCCCGCAGCTCGGTGCGCAGTTCGTCGGTGGCGCGCTGGTCGTCGGTCCGGCTGCCGATCAGCACGACCGCCCGCGCCCGCTGCGCCCGCATCATCGCCACGTACTCCAGTTCTCGGTCGGTGTCGGCGGACGTGCTGGTCAGCGACACCACCATCGAGCCGGCGTAGGCCACGTCCATCACACCGGCCGCGATGGTCGAGAAGTAGGGGTCCGCGATGTCGTGCACGACGACGCCGAGCGTGTCGCTCATCCCCCTTGCCACCGCTCTGGCCTGCAAGTTCGCGCTGTAGCCGAGTTCTGTGGCCGCCCGGTGCACCGCGTCGCGCAGGTCGCTGCCGACCACCCGGGTGCTGCCGCCCATCACCCTGGACGCGGTCGCAAGGGACACCCCCGCCCGCTCGGCGACGTCGGCCAGCGTGACCACGGCGGAGTCGGGCCTCGGCCGGCGGCGCCGCCCTGGCCGGCGTGCCCCGTCGTCGGCCGTCGTCGTCAGCACACTCACCCTCTCCGCGGACCGGCGGTCTTGACCCACCACGTGCCGTCACCCTACCGTAGGAAATCGCTTTCCCGACTTAGCACGGCCGCCGCGCCGTCCCCGCGAAAGGCCTGCCCATGACGACGCAACCCACCACCGACGTGACACTCCGGGTGGCCGTCAACGGTGTCACCGGTCGGATGGGCTACCACCAGCACCTTGTGCGTTCGATCCTGGCGATCCGCGCGGACGGCGGCGTCGACCTCGGCGAAGGGCTGCGGGTGACGGTTGAACCAGTCCTGTTGGGCCGCAACGAGAAGCGCATCCGGGAGATCGCAAGGCAACACGACATCGACGACTGGAGCACCGATCTGGACGCCGTGCTCGCGGATCCGGAGATCGACGTGTTCTT
>DATBCR010000059.1:0-6362 GCA_036270375.1 Pseudonocardiaceae bacterium
TCAGTCATCCTGAGTCCAGGATGGCACGACCCACCGACTTGCCCGAGCCAATTTCCACTTCAAGCCGTGCGGAGTGTTCATCCACTCGGGTACCACGAGACGTACAGGCCGATCTCCTGGCCGTCCGGGTCCGGGCGCCGGGTGGCCAGTTCCTCCAGCAGCGTCACGACCTTGGCGACGAACTCGGCGCGGCCGGCCTCGTCGAGCTGCATGACCAGCCGGGACTGGTGCACGTCGGCGATCCCGGCGTCCGCGACCTCGCCGAGGTACGCGGCCAGCATGGCCTGGTTGATCTCCTCGGTGTGGCCGCCGTCGCCGCCGCGCAGCCGCCAGGACAGGCCGGTGGACAGGTACGGGATCTCCTTGGAGCCGCGCGGGCCGGTGCGGGCCGGCTGTGCGGCCAGGAAGCCGGCCGCGACCAGTTTGCGCACGTGGTAGAGCGACGTGGCCGGGTCCTTGCCGAGCCTGCGGGCGATCTCCTTGTTGGTGAGGGCACGCTGGAAGGTGAGCCGGATGATGCGCAGCCGCACCGCGGAGGCGAGGGCCGCCGCTTCCACCCGGGTGGTCGGGCGGCGGATCGGCGTCAGGTCCCGCACGACGGGTTTCCGCCCTGTGGTCTCCGGCATGTCGCCAGGCGTCATTTGATCATCGTAGTTTACTAAGCGATTGACAGCTTCCAATCACTCGGCCACGGTATCTCCGTGCGCAAGGACTCACTGCTCTTTCATCGCGACTTCCGCCTGCTCTGGGTGGGCGACACGGTCAGCCAGTTCGGCTCGATCATCACCAACACGGCGGCTCCGCTGCTCGCGGCCCTGGTACTGGCCGCGACGCCGTTCCAGATGGGACTGCTCACCGCGGCCGATACGGCGGCGTTCCTGCTGGTCGGGCTGCCGGCCGGCGCCTGGGTGGACCGGATGCGCCGCCGGCCGCTGATGCTCGGCGCCGATCTGGGCCGGGCGCTGCTGCTGGCCAGCATTCCGATCGCCTGGTGGGCGGGGGTGCTCACGTTGGCCCAGTTGATCCTGGTCGGCCTCGCGGTCGGCGTGCTCACGGTGTTCTTCGACGTGGCGTACCAGTCGTTCCTGCCGGCCCTGGTCAGCCGCGAGAAGCTGATGGAGGGCAACTCGAAGCTGCAGGCCAGCCAGTCGGTGGCGTTCGTGTCCGGGCCGGCCATCGGCGGCTGGCTGACCCAGGTGATCGGCGCGGCGAACGCGATCGGGCTGAACGCACTGGGCTTCCTGAGTTCCGCGTTGTGCCTGTGGCGGATCAGGACGACGGAACCGGCGATCGAGCGGGCGCCGGAGCGGAAGCTGCGCAGGGAGATCGCCGAGGGCCTGAAGTTCGTGTTCGGCAACCGGTCGCTGGTCGGCATCGTGGGCTGTACGGCGACATCGAACTTCTCGACCAACATCATCTCCGCGGTCGGCGTGTTGGTACTGACCCGGCAGTTGGGCGCGTCGGCCGGGCTGGTCGGCGTGCTGTTTGCCGGCGGGGGTGTCGGCGGGGTGCTCGGCGCGCTGTTCGCGAGCCGGATCGCCAACCGGTTCGGCCAGGCCCGCACGATCTGGTTGAGCATCCTGGTCACATCGCCGTTCGAGCTGTTGCTGCCGCTGGCCGGGCGCGGCTGGCTGATCTCGCTGTACGGGTTCGGTTCCGTCATGACCGGGTTCGGTGCGGTCGTCTACAACATCGCGCAGGTGTCGTTCCGGCAGGCGATCTGCCCCGACCGGCTGCTCGGCCGGATGAACGCGAGCGTGCGGTTCGTGGTGTGGGGCACGCTGCCGTTGGGCGCGCTGGTGGGTGGTGTGTTGGGCACGCTGATCGGGATCCACCCGACACTGTGGGTCGGCGCGATCGGGGCGACGCTCAGCCCGCTGCCGGTGCTGCTGTCGCCGCTGCGGCGGCTGCGGGACCTGCCGACCGGGGTGGCGGAGGACGAGGTCGTCGAACCGGTCACGTAGGCGCTACCTGGCGGCGTCGGCCCACCAGTCGGCGCTCAGTTCGCCGGCGGCCACCAGCACGGCCGGACCGGTCATGGTGCTGTCGTGCTCGTCGACGGTCACCACGACCTGTCCCCCCGGCACCACGACGGTCCGGCTGCCGGTGTTCGAGCCGGACGTGTGCAGTGCGGCGGCCACCACGGCGATCGTGCCGGTGCCGCAGGACCTGGTCTCGCCGACGCCCCGCTCGTAGACCCGCATGCGCAGCGTGCCGGCGGCCGGCTCGTTGATGAACTCGATGTTCACGCCGTGCGGGAACACGGCCGCGTCGTAGCCGGGTGCCGTGGTGAGGTCGAGGCGGCGGACGTCCACTGTGTCCTGATCGAGCAGGCAGGCGAGGTGCGGGTTGCCGACGTCCACGACGACACCGGGAAACGTTCGGCCGGCCAGCTGCGCGGCGGAACGGCCGGTGACCGTGGCCTGTCCCATGTGGACGGTCACGGTGCCGGCCGGATCGTTCGCCGGGACGGTGACCGCGCGGTCACCGGTCCGGGTGCCGACCGCGAAGTCCCCCTGCCGGGTGAGGCCCGTCTCGACCAGGTAGCGGGCGAACACGCGGACGCCGTTGCCACACATCTCGGCGATGGAGCCGTCCGCGTTGCGGTAGTCCATGAACCAGTCCGACGTGGACGAATCGATCACCGACACGTCGACGTCCGGCAGCAGGTCGGCGACCCGGGTGGTGGGCAGCAGCCGCAGCACGCCGTCCGCGCCGAGCCCTCGGTGCCGGTCGCACAGTGCCCGCACCCGCTCCTCGGTCAGCTCGAGCACCGCGTCGACGTCCGGCAGCAGCACGAAGTCGTTCTCGGTGCCGTGCCCCTTCACGAACCCGATGCCAGCCATGTTTCCAGCCTAGAGCAGACCCGTGACGGCGTCCGCGAGGTCCGGGCGGCCGGCGTCCAGCCAGGTGATCCGGTGGTCGCGGCGGAACCAGGACCGCTGCCTGCGCACGAACCGGCGGGTGGCCTTGACGACGTCGGCCTGTGCGGCGGCCAGGTCGCCGTTCCCGTCCAGAGCACTGAGCACTTGCTGATAACCGAGGGCGCGGGACGCGGTTCGGCCGTCGCGCAGGCCGAGCGGGATCAGTCCGCGCACCTCGGCGACGAGTCCGCCCGCGAACATCGCCGCCACACGCCGGTCGATCCGCTCGTCCAGTTCGGCGGTGTGGCGGTCGAGTCCGATCAGGACCGTGCCGTAGCGGGCCGGGCCGACTCGCGGCATGGACGCGGAGAACGGCCGGCCGGTCAGCTCGATGACCTCGAGGGCGCGCACGATCCGCCGGCCGTCGCCGGGCAGGATCGCGTCGGCCGCGACCGGGTCCAACTCGCTCAGCCTGGTATGCAGAGTGGCGGCGCCGACGTCGGCCAGTTCGGTTTCCAGCCGGGCGCGGATCGCCGGCTCGGTGCCGGGGAACTCCAGGTCGTCCAGCAGGGCGCGGACGTACAGACCCGAGCCGCCGACCACCACCGGTAGCCGGCCGGCGGCCAGCAGGTCCTCGACGACCCGGCGGGCGTGCCGCTGGTATGCGGCCACCGACGCGGTCTCGGTGACGTCCAGAACGTCCAGCAGGTGGTGCGGTATGCCCCGCCGGTCGGATTCGGACAGTTTGGCCGTGCCGATGTCCATGCCCCGGTAGAGCTGCATGGCGTCCGCGTTGACCACCTCACCGCCGAACCGGGCGGCCAGCAGCACGCCCAGATCGGACTTGCCGGTCGCGGTCGGGCCGACGACGGCGACCGGACGGACCGGCGGGCGGGGGGTCATGTCGGGTCAGCCTATGGCCGGTGGATCCCAGACCGCGACGTGGTACGCCACCCCGAACGGCTGGTCGGAGTACAACAGTTCGCTCGTCCACGGCCCGCCGACGGCCAACGCGACACCGGCCAGCACCTGCCACGCGGCCCGGCCGGCCGCACCGAGTTCGGCGGCCAGATCCGGGTCGACGTCCAGCAGCGCGGCCGGGTCGGGTGTGGCCAGTGCTGTTCGGACCCGGTCGTCGAAGTCGCCGGCCCGCTCGTCCGGTCGGGCCGGGGCGCGTTCGGTATGCCGGTTGGAGCCGTCGCCGAGGACAAGCAGGCCGACCGGATCGTGCCCGGACAGGGCCTCGGCCAGTTCGGCACCGGCGCGCCGGCAGTCCGAGGGCGACCGGTTCGGCTCGACAAGGTGGACACGGACCCGGTACGCGCCGACGGCGGCACGCAGCCAGCCGGCCACCAGTGCGGGCAGCGGCAGAGCGGGATCGGGCGCGACGCTGTCCGGTGTCGACGAAAGGGAAATCGGGACGTCCACCCCGTAACCGGCGAAACTGCCCCGCGCGCCCGAATCGACAACGGTGGGACCAGTCGGATCGGCCGCGATGGCCACCCAGTCACCGGCCACATCGGCCAGTCGCCGCGCCGCCGTCACGCTGGCGGCACGTACCGCTTCGGTTGGTTCGGTCGCACCGCCGACCAGTTCCGGCACCAGAAGGGGTGGGTGCGGCACCACGGCTGCCCGAATGATCACGGTATCGGAGGCTACCTCGCCATTGGAGTACCGATTCGGTCGCTGACCTGTTTGAATGCCCGGGGTATCACGCCGCACGGATTGTGTGGCACCTGATCGCGCGGGCCCCGTCGTTGGCGGGGCGTCCGGGAGGCGACACTGTGGCCCGGACATCTGAGGTGGGCAGAGGAGGAGCCGCGATGACGGATCACGACACGGCCGACACGACGGCACGAGTGGCGGAGCACGTCGAGCAGCCGGTCCAGGAGCAACAGCAGACCGAGCCGGCGCGGCCGGACGTCCAGGAACGGCAGGCGGTCGGCGAACCGGTTGTCCAGGAACCAGTCGTACACCACGAAGTCGTCCAGGAACCAGTCGCACACGAGCGACAGGCGCAGGAGCCGGTGGCACCCGAACTGGTCGTCCGCGAGCCGGTCACACCGGGCACGGCTGTCACGGGCGAAGCGGTGCCGGGGCACGCGCCGGACCCGGTCGCCAGCCCGGCACCGCAGTCGGCGGAGGCGCATCCGCTGAAGTGGGGCAGGGTCGACGAGGACGGCACCGTCTACGTGCACACAGAGGACGGTGAGCGCGCCGTCGGTTCGTGGCAGGCGGGGGAACCGGCCGAAGGCCTCACCCACTTCGCACGGCGGTTCGACGACCTCCGGACCGAGTGCGAGTTGTTGCACTCGCGGCTCGCGGCCGGCAACGGCGACCCGAAGCACGCGCTGACATCGGCACGGCACCTCAAGGAGTCGCTCGTCGACGCGGCCGTGGTTGGCGATCTCGCGGGACTCGCCGCCCGCGTCGAGTACGTGATCGCCAAGGCGGAACAGGCGGTGCACGCCGGCAAGCAGGCCCGCGACGCGGCACGCGCCGAAGCTGTCGCGCACAAGCAGAACTTGGTCGAGCAGGCCGAGAAGATCGCCGAGGAAGCCACCCAGTGGAAGGTGGCCGGCGACCGGCTGCGCGAGATCCTCGACGAGTGGAAGGCGATCAAGGGCGTCGACCGCAAGACCGACGAGGTGCTGTGGAAGCGGTTCGCCAAGGCGCGGGACACGTTCAACCGCCGCCGTGGCTCACACTTCGCCGATCTGGACCGGACGAGGGCCGCGGCGCGCACCCGGAAGCAGGAACTGGTCGAGGAAGCCGAAGCCCTTGTCGCGTCGGACGACTGGGCGAACACCGCGAACCGCTACAAGCAGCTGATGGTGGACTGGAAGGCGGCCGGCCGGGCGCCCAAGGACTCCGATGACGCGCTGTGGCAGCGATTCCGGGCCGCGCAGGACGCGTTCTTCGCGCGCCGGTCGTCGGTGTTCGACGAGCGGGACGCGGAATTCACCCATAACGCCAAGAAGAAAGAGGATCTGCTGGCGGAGGCCGAGGCCATCGATCCGGCGACCGGGATCGAGGCGGCACGGGCCGCCCTGCACCGCATCCAGGACCAGTGGGAACAGATCGGCAAGGTGCCGAGGGAACGGGTCCGCGAGTTGGAGGGAAAGCTGCGCGCGGTCGAGGAGCGGGTGCGTTCGGCGGCGGACGCCCAGTGGCGGCGGGCCGATCCGGAGGCCGAGGCCAGGGCCGCGCAGTTCCGGGAGCGGGTGGAGCAGTTCGAGGCGCAGGCGGCCAAGGCGCGTGCGGCCGGGGATCGGCGGCGGGCCGAGCAGGCGGACGCGCAGGCGGCGCAGTGGCGGGAATGGCTGGCCGCGGCCGAGCAGGCGGTCGCCAGCCGGTAGCGGTTTCCGTCCGGGTGTTCGATCTGGATGGCACGGCCGGTGTGCCGGTCGTGCTGCCGATCGGTGGCGGCCTCTTGGTGGGCGTGGGCTGCCCCTTTACGTTGATTGCCGGTTTTGCTCCGGGAATCCGCGTGCGGAC
>DATBCR010000060.1:0-12837 GCA_036270375.1 Pseudonocardiaceae bacterium
CGCTGACCGCGCTCGGAGATCTGTATGTCGGTGGCACGACTCCGGACTGGCCGGCGGTGTTCGACGGTGCGCATCGGGTCGACCTGCCGACGTACGCGTTCCAGCGCGAACGCTACTGGCTGACCGCGCCGCCGCGGGTCGGCACGGCGATCGCGGCCGAGGTCGGGACCGACCGGTTCTGGACCGCCGTGGCCGAGCGCGATCTGGACGCGGTGGCAGTGACGTTGGACGTGGCCGCGACCGCGCCGCTGCCCGAGGTGGTGGATGCGTTGGCGTCCTGGCGGCAGCGCCGGCACACCGATGCCACCGTGGACGGCTGGCGGTACCGGTCGGTGTGGCGTCCGGTGACCACGTCCGGCAGTGCGGCCGGCCGTTGGCTCGTCGTCGGCGCCGATGACGCCATCATCGCCGGGTTGGCCGCGCACGGCATGGATGTCGGACCGGATGTGGCGCTCGCGGATGCCCGGGGTGTGCTGTCATTCGATGCGGACCTGGCTGCGAACCTCGCGCTGTTGCACCGGACCGAGGTGCCGTTGTGGTGCGTCACAAGGGGTGCCGTGTCGATCGGTCGATCCGATCCGTTGACCGACCCCGGGCAGGCGGCGTTGGTCGGGCTTGGTCGCGTTGCGGCGAACGAACTGCCGGACCGGTGGGGCGGGTTGATCGACCTGCCGGCCGTCGTGGACGAGCGGGCGGTTGCCCGGCTGTGCGCTGTGCTTGCGGGAACAGAGAAAGAGGTGGCGATCCGGCCGTCCGGGGTGTTCGCACGGCGACTGGTCCGGGCCGAGACGACCGAGGGTGAGTGGCACGCGACCGGAACGGTGCTGATCACCGGTGGCACCGGGGCGTTGGGCGTGCACGTGGCTCGTTGGGCGCAGCAGCGCGGTGCCGAACGTGTCGTGTTGGCTAGCAGGCGTGGTCCCAACGCACCTGGAGTCGACGACCTGCCGGCCGGGATCAGCGTGGTTGCCTGCGATGTCTCGGATCGGGCCGCCGTCGACGAGTTGATCGCGGGGTTGCCGGACTTGTCGGTTGTCGTGCACGCGGCCGGTGTGCTGGACGACGGTGTGCTGGATTCGCTGACATCCGACCGGTTGGCAACAGTGATGCGGGCGAAGGCGACTTCGGCACGCAACCTGCATGACGCGACGGCGGATCGGAACCTGTCGGCGTTCGTGCTGTTCTCGTCGCTTGCCGCGACGGTCGGCTCGGCCGGTCAGGGCAACTACGCGGCGGCCAACGCCTATCTCGACGCCCTCGCCGAACACCGACGCCACAACGGTTTGCCGGCCACGTCCATCGCCTGGGGGCCGTGGGCCGACGGCATGGCGGCCGACGACGCCGTACGCACCCGACTCCGCAACGGCGGCCTGCCCCCGATGGCACCTACGCTTGCCCTGACCGCCCTGACCAAGGCGCTCGGCAACGGCGACACCTCGGTTGCCGTCGCCGACATCACCTGGCCACGTTTCGTCGCTAGTCGAAACACCGCGTTGTTCGCCGAACTACCCGAAGCGGCCACGACTGAGCCGACGCCGAAGTTGACCGAACTGTCCGGTGCCGAACTGCTGGACGTCGTGCGTGCGCAGGCCGCCGCCGTGCTCGGCTACCCGAGTGCCCAGGCCGTCGAACCGGATCGCGCGTTCCGAGACCTCGGCTTCGATTCGCTGACGGCCGTGGAGTTCCGCAACCGACTCGTCGCGAGCACTGGATTGGCGTTGTCGGCGACCGCCGTGTTCGACCACCCCACCCCCGCCGCCCTCGCGGCCGAACTGGCCGGCTTGGTGCCCGACACCGCGCCGGTTGTGGCGGCCAGCCGGGACGAGCCGATCGCGATCGTCGCGATGAGCTGCCGATTCCCGGGCGGCGTGCGGTCTCCCGCGGATCTGTGGGACCTGCTGGCGGCCGGTGGCGATGCGATCTCGGCGTTCCCGACCGACCGGGGCTGGGACCTGGACGCACTCCGGACGCACGCCCCGGCCGGTGGTTTCCTTTACGACGCACCGATGTTCGACGCGGCCTTGTTCGGTATCTCGCCGCGCGAGGCGTTGGCGATGGACCCGCAGCAGCGGCTGTTGCTTGAGGCGTCCTGGGAGGCGTTCGAGCGGGCAGGTATCGACCCGACGTCCGCGCACGGCGAGCCGGTCGGCGTGTTCGTCGGCACGAACGGCCAGGACTATCCCGCTGTGCTGTTCGGATCGGCCGAGAACGTGGACGGCCAGGTGGCGACCGGCAACGCGGCATCCGTGGTGTCCGGGCGGATCGCCTACGCGCTCGGGCTGACCGGGCCGGTGCTGACCGTGGACACGGCGTGCTCGTCGTCGCTCGTCGCGCTGCATCTCGCCGTGCAGGCGCTGCGGGCGGGGGAGTGCGAACTGGCGTTGGCCGGTGGCGTCACCGTGATGTCGACGCCGGGCGCGTTCGTGGAGTTCGGCCACCAGCGCGGGCTCGCGCGGGACGGCCGCTGCAAGGCGTTCGCCGACGACGCGGACGGCACCGGCTGGGGCGAGGGCGTCGGCATGCTCCTGGTGGAACGCCTTTCCGACGCCAAACGGCTCGGCCATCCCATCCTGACCCTTGTGCGTGGATCCGCGGTGAACTCCGACGGCGCCAGCAACGGCCTGACCGCGCCGAACGGGCCGTCGCAACAGCGGGTGATCCGGGCGGCACTGGCCGTCGCAGGGCTCGAACCGTCCGATGTGGACGCTGTCGAGGCGCACGGCACCGGCACCACGCTCGGCGACCCGATCGAAGCCCAGGCACTACTGGCCACTTATGGACAACACCGCGAGCGGCCGTTGTGGCTGGGCTCGATCAAGTCGAACATCGGGCACACGCAGGCGGCGGCGGGGGTCGCCGGGGTGATCAAGATGGTGCTTGCGCTGCGGCACGGGACGCTGCCGAAGACCCTGCACGCCGGCCAGCCGTCCACGCACGTCGACTGGTCCGCGGGCGAGGTGAGCCTGCTGACGGAAACCGTTGACTGGCCGAGGAACGGGCATCCACGGCGGGCCGGGGTGTCGTCGTTCGGGTTCGGCGGCACCAACGCGCACGTGATCCTCACTGAACCGGACGATGTCGAATCGGCGCCCGATCGACCCACCGACACCCGGTCGGTGCCATGGGTGCTGTCCGGCCGGACCGAGGACGCCCTGCGCGCCCAGACTCGGCAGCTCGCCACGCACCTCGCAGCGCACCCGGACCTGAATCCGGTGGACGTCGGTTGGTCGCTGGCCACCGGCCGGGCCGCGCTGGCCCATCGGGCCGTGGCGTTCGACGGGGACCTGGCATCGGCGGTCCGGGGCGTTGCCAATACCGGTCGGACCGCGTTCCTGTGCGCCGGTCAGGGTGCGCAGCGACCGGGGATGGGGCAGGAACTGTATGCGACGTCAGCTGTTTTCGCGGCGGCGTTCGACGCGGTGTGCGCGGAGTTCGACGGCGAGTTGGACCGGCCGCTGCGGGACGTGATCTGGACCGGTGACGGGCTCGACCAGACCGGCTACACCCAGCCCGCGCTGTTCGCGGTCGAGGTCGCGCTGTGCCGGCTGTTCGAGTCGTGGGGTGTCACGCCGGACGTGTTGCTCGGGCACTCGATCGGTGAACTGGCCGCCGCGCATCTCGCCGGCGTGTGGACGTTGCCGGACGCGTGTCGGGTGGTGGCGGCGCGGGCCTGGCTGATGCAGGCGCTGCCGGGTGGTGGCGCGATGGTTTCCGTGCGGGCGGCCGAAGAAGCGGTTCGGCCGCTGCTGGTGGACGGTGTGGGTATCGCGGCCGTCAACGGGCCGGCGTCGGTTGTGCTGTCCGGGGACGAGGACGCGGTGCTGCTGGTCGCGGCGCGGTTCGCCGGCAGGACTAGGCGTTTGCGGGTGTCGCATGCGTTTCACTCAGGCCATATGGACCCGATGCTGGCCGAGTTCGCCGATGTGGTGCGCGGGGTGCCGAGTGCGCCGCCGCGGATTCCGGTCGTGTCCAACGTGACCGGCAAGGTGGCGACGGACCTGGACAGCCCGGACTACTGGGCCGCCCAGGTGCGGCACGAGGTGCGGTTCGCCGACGGTGTCACGGCATTGGCCGACTTCGGCGTGACCCGGTTCGTCGAGCTGGGACCGGACGGCGTGCTCAGCGCGATGGTCGGTGACTGCCTGACCGAACCCGCGATGGTCGTACCGGCGTTGCGCGCGGACCGGTCGGCGACCGACACCGTGCACCAAGCATTGGCGCACCTGCACGTCGCCGGCCACAGCCCGGACTGGACCGCCGTGTTCGCCGGCCGCGCCGCCCGCCGGGTCGACCTGCCGACGTATCCGTTCCAGCGTCAGCGTTTCTGGCCCACCCCGGACCCGGTGCGCGACCTGCTCTACCGGGAGTCCTGGCAGCCGGTCGCCGATCCACCAGCGGCGCCGATCGGCCGCTGGCTCGTGGTCGGGGACCCCATTCTGCCGGGATCGGTGACGCTGGCACCGAGCACCGACCGGTCGGCACTGGCCGATGAGTTGCGTGCACTCGGCTCGGCTATCGACGGTGTGCTGTCACTGTCGGCCGATCTCACCCAGGCGACCGCACTGGTGCAGGCATTGGGGGACGCCGATATCAGCGCGCCGCTGTGGCTGGCGACGCGCGGCGCGATGTCGGTCGACGGTGAACCCATCTCCGGCCACGAGCAGGCCGGACTGTGGGGCCTTGGCCGAGTGGTCGGGCTGGAACACCCGGACCGTTGGGGTGGCCTGATCGACCTGCCGGAGACCCTGGACGACCACGCCACGAAACGGCTTGTCGCGTTGCTCACCAATTCCGACGGCGAGGACCAGTTGGCCATCCGGTCGTCCGGGATCTTCGCGCGCCGGGTGGTCCACGCGACCTGTGACAGCACGTCGAACTGGGCGCCGCGCGGCACGGTGCTGGTGACCGGCGGGACCGGCGCGCTCGGTACTCAGGTGGCGCGGTGGCTGGCTGCCAACGGTGCCACCAGTATCGTGTTGGCCAGCCGTCGCGGCCCGGACGCACCTGGCGCCGCCGAGTTGGACGCCAGGATCGTGGCCTGCGATGTGGCGGACCGTTACGCCCTCAGCGCGCTGCTCGACACGATCCCGGACCTGGACGCCGTCATCCACACCGCGGGCGTGCTGGACGACGGTGTCCTGGACTCCCTGACGCCGGAACGATTCGCCGCCGTACTGAGGTCCAAAGTAGACTCCGCGGTCAACCTGCACGAACTGACCGCGAATCGCGACCTGTCCGCATTCGTGCTGTTCTCGTCGTTCGCGGCGACGGTCGGCTCCGCCGGCCAGGCGAACTATGCCGCCGCCAACGCCATGCTCGACGCGCTGGCCGTGCGGCGACGGGATCTGGGCCTGCCGGCCACATCGATCGCGTGGGGTCCATGGGCCGAGGCGGGCATGGCCGCCGACAACGCGATCGAGGCCCGGCAGCGGCGTGGCGGCGTACGACCGATCGCACCCAGCACGGCGTTGGCCGCGCTGCATCGGGCCATGAGCCAGCCGGCGCCGACGATCGCCGTGGCCGACGTCGACCTGGTTGCCCCGCAACGGCAATCGGCCACCGACTTCCCGGCCCGGTTCGCCGCGCTGTCCGGCGCCGAGCGGGATCGCGCGGTGCTGGACCTGGTGCGTGCCACCGTAGCGAGCGTGCTCGGCCACGCCGGTCCGGCGGATGTCGGGCCGGGCATGGCGTTCCGGGAACTCGGCCTCGATTCGCTCACCGCCGTCGAACTGCGCAACAGCCTCGCTGCCGCGACCGGCCTCCGACTGCCCGCGACACTCGTCTTCGACTACGCGACCCCGGCCGCCCTCGCCGGCTACCTGTGTACCGCGCTCGCGCCGACGGGTGACCCGATCGAAGCCGAGCTTGACCGCATCGAAGCCGCGCTCGGCGGTCTCACGGCGGAGGAGTTGACGACCGCCAAGGCGACACCACGCCTGCGGGCGCTGCTCGCCAGACTGGCCGACACGGAGAACACGACCGCTGTCGCGGCGAAACTGCGGGCCGCCACTTCCGACGAGATTTTCGCGTTCATCGACAACGAACTGGGCATCGCGTGAACCGGCGGGGTGGGCTGTGAACGAGGAGAAGCTGCTCGACTACCTCAAGCGGGTCACGGCCGACCTGCACCAGACCCGCCAACGCGTGCGGGACCTGGAGAACGGCACCGCCGAGCCGATCGCGATCGTGTCGATGGCGTGCCGGTTCCCGGGCGGCGTCGGCTCGCCGGACGACCTGTGGCGGCTGCTCGCCGACGGCACCGACGCGCTCGTCGAGTTCCCCGCCGACCGGGGCTGGGACGTGCACGAACTGTATGACCCGGACCCCGGCCACCCCGGCACCAGCTACGTCCGCGATGGCGGTTTCGTCGACGACCCAGGCGGATTCGACGCGGCCTTCTTCGGTATCTCCCCGCGTGAGGCGCTGGCCATGGACCCGCAGCAACGCATGCTGCTGGAGACCTGCTGGGAGGCGATCGAGCGCGCGGCCATCGACCCGTTGTCGTTGCACGGCCGGCAGGTCGGCGTGTTCGCGGGCACCAACGGCCAGGACTACCCAGGCTTGCTCAGCCTGGTTCCCGGCGTCGGCGACGGCTACGAGAGCACCGGCAACGCGGCCAGCGTGCTGTCCGGCCGGATCTCCTACGCGCTCGGCCTCACCGGGCCGACCGTCACCGTGGACACGGCATGCTCGTCGTCACTGGTGGCGCTGCACTGGGCCGCGCATGCGTTGCGGCACCGGGAATGCGACCTCGCGCTGGCCGGCGGCGTGACGATCATGTCGACACCGGGCGCGTTCATCGGTTTCAGCCGGCAGCGGGGCCTGGCCGCGGACGGCCGGTGCAAGGCGTTCTCGGACAGCGCGGACGGCACCGGCTGGGGTGAGGGCGCCGGGGTGCTGCTGCTGGAACGGCTGTCCGACGCACAGCGACTCGGACACTCCGTGTTGGCCCTGTTGAGCGGTTCCGCGGTCAATTCCGACGGCGCCAGCAACGGCCTGACCGCGCCGAACGGGCCGTCGCAGCAGCGGGTGATCCGCGCCGCGCTGGCGGACGCCGGTCTCGCGGTGTCCGATGTGGACGTCGTGGAGGCGCACGGCACCGGGACGACGCTCGGCGATCCGATCGAAGCCCAGGCGCTGCTGGCTACTTATGGACAACACCGCGAGCGTCCGTTGTGGCTGGGGTCGATCAAGTCGAACATCGGGCACACCCAGGCCGCCGCCGGCGTGGCCGGTGTGATCAAAATGGTGCTTGCGTTGCGGTATGGGCGATTGCCACGCACGCTGCATGTCACCGAGCCGTCGACGCGGGTGGACTGGTCGGCTGGCGCGGTGCGGCTGCTGACCGAGTCCGTCGACTGGCCTGCGGACACGCGGGTCCGGCGGGCCGGGGTGTCGTCGTTCGGGGTGAGCGGTACCAACGCGCACGTCATCCTGTCCGAACCACCGGCCGAGGCCGTTGAGCCGGCGCGCGGTGATGGCGGGCCGTGGCTGGTGTCCGGGCGGACGGCGGATGCGTTGCGGGCGCAGGCCGATCGGCTGCGGGCCTGGCCGACGGACGGGATCGCGTTGGCGCTGACCACCACGCGGTCGGCGTTCGAGCACCGGGCCGTGATCGTGGGCGACGACCTGGCCGCCGGGCTTGACGCGCTGGCGGCCGGTGTGAAGTCGACCGATGTCGTCCGTGGCACGGTCGCCGAGGGCCTGACCGCGTTCATGTTCACCGGCCAGGGCGCCCAGCGCGCGGGCATGGGTGACGTTCTCTCCCAACGCTTTCCGCTGTTCGCCGAGACATTGGACCTGGTGTGTGCCGAGTTCGGCGGGTCGCTGCGGGAGGTGATCCGGACCGGCGATGGGCTGGACAGGACCGAGTTCACGCAGCCGGCGTTGTTCGCGGTCGAAGTGGCGTTGTTCCGGCTGCTCGAATCGTGCGGGGTGATCCCGGACCATCTGATCGGGCACTCGATCGGCGAGATCGCGGCCGCGCACGTCGCCGGGGTGCTGTCGCTCGCGGACGCGGTCACCCTCGTCGCGGCCCGCGGCCGGCTGATGCAGGCGCTGCCGGCCGGTGGCGCGATGCTTGCGATCCAGGCCACCGAAGCCGAAGTGCTGCCGCTGCTGGACGATCTCGTGTCGATTGCGGCCGTCAACGGTCCGGCGGCGGTCGTGGTGTCGGGCGCCGCGGCGAGTGTCGAGGCGATCGAGCGGCATTTCGCCGGACGGCGGACCCGGCGCCTGACGGTGTCGCACGCGTTCCACTCGCCGTTGATGGACCCGATGCTGGACGAGTTCGCGGCCGTCGTGGCGGGCCTTGAGTTCGCGCCGCCGCGGATTCCGATCGTGTCCACCGGTCGCGTCGACTCGCCGGACTACTGGGTGCGGCACGTTCGGGATACGGTGCGGTTCGCGGACGGCCTGCGATCGCTGGCCGGCGTGACCAGGTTCGTGGAGATCGGGCCGGACGCCGTGCTGACCCCGCTGGTCGTCGACGGCCTCGTGGTGCCCACCTTGCGCCGGGATCGCGACGAATCCCACACCTTCCTGACCGCGCTGGCGCGGCTACATGTGAGTGGCGCCAAGGTGAACTGGGCACCGATCCTGCCCGGCGCCGCACGCGCGCCGCTGCCAACCTACGCCTTCCAGCACGAACGCTTCTGGCCATTGGCACCGGCTCGGCGGGACACCCTGCTACGCCTGGACTGGGTGCCGGCCCCGGTCACCACGTCGGTCACCGGTAGTTGGGCCGTCCTCGGTGACGACGAGCCGGCCCGAACTGTCGCGGAAACGCTGGCTGTCGAGCGATATGCGGACCTGGACCGGATTCCGGCGGCGGACGTCATCGTCCCGCTCATCGGCGACCACGACACCGTCGGCGAGGCGACGCGACATGCCTTGCGGCTGCTGCAATCGTGGCTGGGCGAGGAACGGTTCGCCGACTGTCGGCTGGTTGTGTTGACACAGCACGACTTGGCACATGCCGCCGTGTGGGGGCTGGTGCGCTCGGCGAGGTCGGAGAACCCGGGCCGGTTCGTACTCGTCGGCGTGGACGATCTGGCCGACGTCGACAAGCTGCCGGCCGCCCTGGCGACCGGTGAGCCCGAGTTGATCATCCGTGACGGCGAAGTGCGGGTCGGCCGGCTGGCCAAGATCACCGACGAGCCAACGGAGCCGGCCGCGCGGTTCGGGTCCGGCACTGTCCTGGTCACCGGCGCGACCGGCACGCTCGGCGCACTGCTCGCCCGGCATCTTGTTGTCCAGCACGGAGTCCGGTCGTTGCTGTTGGCCAGCCGGCGCGGCCCGGACGCCGACGGCGCGGCCGAACTGGTCGCCGACCTGACCGGGCTCGGCGCTGACGTGACCCTGGTGGCGTGCGATGTCGCCGACCGGGCCGCGCTGGCCGCGGTGCTGGCCGATCGGCGACTGACCGGCGTCGTGCACACGGCGGGTGTCCTCGCCGACAGCACGGTCGCCACGCTCACGCCGGAGCGGCTCGATCTGGTGTTGCGCGCCAAGGTCGACGCCGCCCTGCACCTGCACGAACTCACCGCCGACATGGACCTGTCTGCTTTCGTGCTGTTCTCATCGGTGTCCGGGACGCTCGGTCCGGCCGGTCAGGCCAACTACGCGGCCGCCAACAGCTTCCTGGACGCGTTGGCCGCCCATAGGTGTGACAGCGGACTGGCCGCGCTGTCGCTCGGCTGGGGGGTGTGGGAGCAGGCCAGCGGTATGACCGGTGCGCTGGACGAAACCGATCGCCTGCGGATGAGCCGATCCGGCATGATCCCACTGTCCACGAAGGACGGTCTACGACTGTTCGACGCGGCCTGCGAAGGCAGCGCACCGGTTGTCCTGCCGATCCAGTTCGACATGGACGTGCTTCGTGCCGCCGAAGGGCTCCCGCCGGTCTTCCACGGTCTGGTGCCGGTCGCGGCGCCGATCGAGCGGAACGTGGCCGGCTGGTTGATCCGGCTGCCGGCGGCGGACCGGGCGGCGGCAACCCTGGAGTTGGTGCGGGCGTCGGTTGCCTCGGTGCTCGGGCATTCCGGTGGGCAGGCGGTGGATCCGGACCGCGCGTTCAAGGATCTCGGCTTCGACTCGCTGACCGCGGTGGAGTTGCGCAACGGGCTGGCCGCGTCGACCGGGCTGCGCCTGCCGGCGACCCTGGTCTACGACTATCCGACCGCGTCCGCGCTGGCCGCGTATCTGATGGCCGAACTCGTCGGTGACGACACCCCCGTTGCGGATGTCGTCGCGGTGCGGGCGGATGACGAACCGATCGCGATCGTGTCGATGAGCTGCCGGTTCCCCGGTGGGGTGCGCTCGCCCGCCGAACTGTGGGACCTGTTGGCGGCCGGCGGCGACGCGATCGGCGAGTTCCCGACCGACCGCGGCTGGGATCTGGACGGCCTGTTCGACCCGGATCCCGACCATGACGGCACCTCCTACGCGCACAACGGCGGGTTCCTCGCCGATGCGACGCTGTTCGACCCCGCGTTCTTCGGTATCTCGCCGCGCGAGGCGCTGGCGATGGACCCGCAGCAGCGGCTGTTGCTGGAGATCGCGTGGGAGGCGCTGGAACGGGCCGGGCTGGACCCGGCCGCGCTGCGCGGCACACCGGTCGGGGTGTTCGCCGGCACCAACGGGCAGGACTATCCGGCACTGCTCGCGCTGGCACGGGATTCGACGGAGGGTTATCTCGGCACCGGCAACGCGGCATCGGTGTTGTCCGGCCGGGTGTCGTACGTGCTCGGGCTACACGGTCCGGCGGTGACCGTGGACACGGCCTGCTCGGCGTCGTTGGTCGCGCTGCACTGGGCGGCGCAGTCGCTGCGGTCCGGCGAGTGCACGATGGCGTTGGCCGGCGGGGTCACCGTGATGTCGACGCCCGGTTCGTTCGTCGAGTTCAGCCGGCAGCGCGGGCTGTCCTCGGACGGCCGCTGCCGCGCGTTCGCCGACGACGCCGACGGCACCGGCTGGGGTGAGGGCGCGGGCCTGCTGCTGCTGGAACGGCTGTCCGACGCGCGCAGGCTCGGCCATCCCGTGCTGGCCGTGGTGCGGGGTTCCGCGGTGAACCAGGACGGCGCCTCCAACGGCCTGACCGCGCCCAACGGTCCGGCGCAGCAACGGGTCATCCGGGCCGCGTTGGCCAACGCCGGCCTCGCACCGTCCGATGTGGACGCTGTGGAGGCGCACGGCACCGGCACCACGTTGGGTGATCCGATCGAAGCCCAGGCACTGCTGGCTACTTATGGACAACACCGCGAGCGGCCGTTGTGGCTGGGGTCGATCAAGTCGAACATCGGGCACACCCAGGCCGACGCCGGGGTGGCCGGCGTGATGAAGATGGTGCTGGCGCTGCGCAACGGGATGCTGCCGCGCACCCTGCACGCGGCGACGCCGTCCGCGCACGTGGACTGGTCGGCCGGTGCGGTCGCGTTGCTGTCCGAACCGGTGCCGTGGCCGGCGAACGGGCATCCGCGTCGGGCCGGCGTGTCGTCGTTCGGGGTCAGTGGGACGAACGCCCACGTGATCATCGAGGAGGCACCGGCCGAATCGACGGTCGACGTGGTCGGGCAGGCCGGGCCGGTGCCGTGGGTGTTGTCCGGGCGCAGCGCCACGGCGGTGCGGGAACAGGCCGGGCGGCTGCTGGATCACGTCGCCGATCCGGTCGCGGTGGCCGCTGAACTCGCCGGCCGGTCGGTGTTCGAGCATCGGGCCGTTGTGCTGGGCGGTCGTTCGTCGCTGGCCAGTTTGGCGGCCGGCGAGCCGGATTCCGGTGTGGTGACCGGGATGGCCGTCGAGGGGAAGACGGCTTTCTTGTTCACCGGCCAGGGTGCGCAACGGGCCGGGATGGCTCGGCAGTTGTATGGGACTTATGGCGTGTTCGCGGACGCGTTCGACGCGGTGTGCGGTGAGTTCGGCGGTTCGCTGCGGGATGTGATCTGGTCCGGGGACGGGCTGGACAGGACCGAGTTCACGCAGCCGGCGTTGTTCGCGGTCGAGGTGGCGTTGTGCCGGCTGCTCGAATCCTGGGGCGTGCGGCCGGATTTCGTTGCCGGGCATTCCATCGGCGAACTGGCGGCGGCGCATGTCGCCGGGGTCTGGTCGCTGTCGGACGCGTGCCGGGTGGTCGCGGCGCGTGGGCGGCTGATGCAGGCCCTGCCCGAGGGCGGTGCGATGCTCGCGGTGCCGATGCCCGAGGGCGAGGTGCGGCCGCTGCTGCCGGACGGCGTCGACATCGCGGCCGTCAACGGCCCGGCGGCGGTGGTGGTGTCAGGCGACGAGGACGGCATCGCGTTGCTGCACCAGCGTTGTGGCGGGAAGCGCCTGCGGGTGTCGCACGCCTTCCACTCGGCCCGGATGGACCCGATGCTGGCGGAGTTCGCCGCCGTCCTGTCCAGCGTGCCGTGCGCGGCACCCGAGATTCCGATCGTGTCGACGTTGACCGGTCAGTTGATCACCGCGACCGAGCCGGACTACTGGGTGCGGCAGGTGCGTGGGACGGTGCGGTTCGCGGACGCGGTCGGCACGTTGGCGGGTCTCGGTGTCACGCGGTTCGCGGAGGTCGGCCCCGCCGGTGTGCTCAGCGCGATGACCAGGGACTGCGTTGACAGCGCGGTGGTCGTGCCGATGCTGCGCGGCGGCGAGCCGACCGACGTGCTGGCGGCGGTGGCGACCCTGCATGTGACCGGCGCGACCGTGCCATGGCGGCGCATCGTGCCGAAGGCCGATCTCGTTGGCCTGCCTACGTATGCGTTCCAGCGGGAGCGGTTCTGGCCCGCGTTCTCGTTCGCCGCGCTCGGTGATGTCACAGCGGCCGGCCTCGATCGCGCGGAC
>DATBCR010000061.1:0-3851 GCA_036270375.1 Pseudonocardiaceae bacterium
GGCAGCGATGTGGGACCCGACGACGTACCTGACCTTCGCCGATCACCGCGGCCGCCCGTTCAACGACCTCGTCGGGCGGATCGCCGCACGTGCGCCGCGCCGAGTGGTCGACCTCGGCTGCGGCCCAGGCAACCTGACCGAGACGTTGGCGCTGCGCTGGCCGTCCGCGACCGTCGAGGCGCTCGACTCGTCACCGGAGATGGTCGACGCGGCGCGCGCCCGCGGCATCGACGCGCACGTCGGCGACGTCACCGAGTGGTCGCCGAAACCGGACACCGACGTTGTCATCACGAACGCCGTGCTCCAGTGGGTGCCGGGGCACGCCGGCCTGCTGCGCCGCTGGGCAGGCGAACTGCCGTCCGGCGCGTGGCTCGCCATGCAGGTCCCCGGCAACTTCGCGGCGCCGTCACACGCACTGACCCGTCAGCTGGCGGCGTCACCGGCGTGGCGGCGGGAACTGGCCCATGTCGCGCTCCGCGAGGAGGACGCGGTGGCCACCCCGCGCGAGTACGCGGCCTTGCTCGTCGACGCCGGATGCCAGGTGGACGCGTGGGAAACCACGTACGTGCAACAACTTTCCGGCGACGACCCGGTGCTGACGTGGCTGACCGGCACCGCACTGCGCCCGATCCGCGCCACACTGGACGACGAGCGATGGACACGATTCACGGCCGACCTGGCCCCACAACTACGCACCGCATACCCGACGAACGCGGACGGCACCACGTGGTTCGAATTCCGCCGGGTGTTCGTGGTAGCCAGAACGGCGTAGCTCACCGCCCGGTACGCTCGCCGATCCTGGCCCGGATGATGCCGGCCGCACCCTGCACCATCGGGTGATCCACCAACTGCCGATAGGCGCGGACGATCTGGTCATAACGCTGGCGGCCGGCACGAGACCCCAGCACGTAACCGGCGGCGACGCCCAACAGGAACGTCCTCATCTCATCAGCCTCCTTCGACCACGACCAGGCTACGTCGGCCATCGTGCCGCACCGCCGCCCGAGGCGCTGGGGGGTGGATGGAGGGTCACCGAGGGTGCGCTACAGTTGTCGCTGTCCGGGAGGCCGGACGTACAAGTGAACATTCCTCCATAGCTCAATTGGCAGAGCATTCGGCTGTTAACCGAAGGGTTGTTGGTTCGAGTCCAACTGGAGGAGCATCTCCGCAGGTCACAGGCCTGCATGCGGTATCTGACTCGCACGGAAACACGCTAACTCACCATTTACCCACCACCTTGAACTCACACCTCCGGCGAAGGCGTGGGGAGTGCTCCGTTGTCGTGCGTGGCGTGCCCGAGCAGGCGAGCGGCCGTGATCAACTCGAGCAGGTCAGTCAGCTTCTGCGGATCGCGGCCGGTGAGTTCGGCGATCCGCCGCAGCCGGTAGCGGACCGAATTGGGATGCAGTGACATCGCCCGCGCAGCCGTCGCCACGTTGAGATCGGCGTCGACGTATGCCTGCACGGTGTCGCGCAGGACCGCGTCTGTGAGGGCCTGCCGGGTGGCCGGCGGGATGAGTTCCACGGCGCGCTCGACGCCGGTCGCCGTGAGTTCGTCGAACAGCAGGATGCCGTGCGGGCCGAAGATGAACGGCCGCCCGGCGCTGGTGTGCCGCACGGCCCGGCGGGCTTGGTGGTAGCTGCCCCGAAACCCTGACATGCCAACGAAAGGCGTCCCGACCCCGGCGCGCAGCAGCGCCCCGTGTGACTGCCGGAGCTGCCCGGCGGCCCGCTCGATCACCACCTGTGCGCGGTGCGGCCCGTCCGCGTCCAGCAGTGCCACGAGCCCGTCGTCCCGCCCGACGACGAACGCGTTGCGAGCCGACCGGCCGCCGGCCCGCATGATCGCCTGCGCAACCCACCGCCCGGGCGCGGCCTGCTGATCGCCGTCGACGACCGCGATGGCGACCACATGCCGGTGGTCGGGATCGAAGCCGAGCCCGATGGCGCGGCGGGTGAGTTCCGGCCAGTCGTCGGCACGGTCGGTGAGCAGCGCGTCGACCAGCCCGCGCCGCGCGGATTCCAGTTCGGCGACGTCACCCTGCACGGTCTCGACATAGGCGTCCGCGAGCGCCGTCGTGACCGCGATGTTGTAGTCGAACGTCAGCGCCGTCAGGGCGAGCGCGGCGCCACGCGACCGGCTGTCACTGCCGGCCTCCCGACCGATCGCCGCCGAGATCACCCGCTGCGCGATGAGGTAGGAGTGCAGCAGTGCGGCCAGCGGCACCATCTGCCGGGCCCGGAACGCGGCCCGCTCACGCACCGCGGCCATGATCTCGGCGGAAGGCGCGGTGCCGCGGCGGGTCGCGGCAAGGAAGCCGTCGAGGTGCTGGCGGGACAGGGCCTCGATTTCGGCCCGCAACGTGGCGTCCCGCATCGGGCCGAACGCCTCGACCTCGGTGACGGTCGCGTCGGCGATCTCAGCGGCGATCTCGTCCACGCGGGCCTCGAAACGAGAGAGGATCTCACGCCCCCGGCTGTCCACGCGCCCAGGTTAACGCCAGGTCGTCGGCCGGCGTTTGTCCGATCGCCCAAACGAATGAGGTCCAGGTTTGCACGTCACGCCGTAGTCGTGGATCGCGCGCCGGGCTACCGTGCTCAGCGGTAATCGTCGCAGCTCAGGAGGGGTTTCAATGAGAACAATCCACCACGTCGTGGAGATCAAGGCACCACGCGAGGAGGTGTACACGGCCCTGACCACCGGCAAGGGCCTGGCCTCCTGGTGGACCACCCAGGTCAACGCGGCGACCGAGGTAGGCGGCACCACGACATTCACCTTCAGCGGCGACTTCAACCCCGGCATGCGCATCACAGAACTCACCCCACCCGAAGCGGTGCGCTGGCAGTGCGTCACCGGCCACGAACCGTGGACCAACAACACGTTCGACTTCGAACTGGCACCCACCGACACCGGCACCCGCCTGCGGTTCTGGCAGCACTACGCGCTCGAGCTACCCGACGACCAGTACGGCATCTACAACTACAACTGGGGCTATTACTTGGACAGCCTGCGCATGAGCTGCGAAACCGGCACCGGCAAGCCGATGGACCCCAACGGCGAATCGTGAACACGGAGGACAGCGCTGTGCCCATCTACCAGACGGCCCACTACCGAGTGCGGGCCGAGGCCGTCGACAAGGTCAAGGCCGCGATCGTCGAGTTCGTCCAGTACATAGCCGCCAACGAACCAGGCACAATCCGCTACGACGCCTGGCAACAGGAGGAGGACCCAACCCGCTTCGTCCACCTGTTCAAGTTCGCCGACGAGGCCGCGGCGACGGTCCACGGCAACTCAGCCGAAGTCCGCCGCTTCGAGGACGTGTACACACCCGAACTGACCGAAGGCTCAGTCGTATTCACCAACTACGACGTCGTAGCAACCAACCGCCCGTAAACCCCAAGACGGTGTCAGCCCAGGTCGACGGCCTGGGCTCCCGCCGTCCGCAGGTGCCGCAAGGACCCACCGTCTGACCCCGCCCAACTCACCAGCCGGCCCACTGTCGCCCGAACGGCAGCGGTCGGTAACCTCTGTCCCGCGAACCCTGAGCCGGCCGCGTGCCACTCGGGTCCGCAGGGGGCGGTAGCTCAGATGGTCAGAGCAGGGGACTCATAATCCCTTGGCCGTGGGTTCAAGTCCCACCCGCCCTACATAGTCTGACCAGCAGCGTAGATGCTTCCAAGATCTCAATAGTTGATCTATCGGTGCCGCTGTGGGCGCGGGGTGCCGTGGACTCGTGGCTGGTACGCGTCCTGACGGCCGCAAGCGTGGCGGGATCGAGCAGCAGGGGACACCGTCCGGATAGTCGTCTATGCCGGGATAGACCCCGTTACGGGCCGACGGACCTACAAGC
>DATBCR010000062.1:0-2082 GCA_036270375.1 Pseudonocardiaceae bacterium
CGCTCGTGGTGCTGACCAGACGCGATCTGTCCCGGGAGCGGAATCACACCGTCGTCATCGATCTGCGCCACACCTGTCTCGCAGGCGTCGTAGTGCCGGGTGCCGACCTGTCGGGCATGTCGTTCGTCGGTGCGGATCTGCACGGTGCCGAACTGGTACGCGCGCACGGTTCCCTGGTGGGGTTCGACGACGCGGATCTTGTCGACGTCCGCCTTGACCAAGCCCATTTCGGCAGCTTCGTCTTCATCGACAACGCGGACATGACCCGCGCGAATCTCACCGACGCCGATCTGTCCAATGTGCAGTTCCATGGCGTCAACCTCACCGGTGCGACGCATGACGGTGCCAACACGACCGACGCCACCCACGACGCGGCCACTATCGGCGCGTGGTGGTGATGAAGCTGTTTGCCAACCGAGGAGGGCCGTTTCGAAGTGGGGTCGCGTGCGGCGCCGTGGATACGCTGCCCACTGGCCGGATGGACCGACAGCTGGGGAGAGGCCGTGCGGACGACGGAAGGTCTTGGCGTACAGAGCGACATCCAGATCGGCGCCGCGCCGTCCCGGGTGTGGGCCGTGGTCACCGACATCGAGGTGCCGGTCCGCCTGAGCAAGGAACTGCAGCGGGTGGCATGGCTGGACGGTGCCACGTGCGCGGCCCTCGGTGCCACGTTCGCCGGTTACAACCGCCACGTGCTGGTCGGCGAGTGGCGCACCGTCTCGCACGTCGTCGAGTTCGACGTCGAACGTGCCTTCAGTTGGGCGGTGACCGACCACGACGGCCGCTTCGGCGACCACGTGGCCGACTCGGACTGGCGTGTGGCCACCTGGCGTTTCACGTTGGCACCGGAGGACGGCGGCACGCGGCTGGGCCAGTCCGTCCGCATCGGTCCAGCGCGGTCCGGGCTGACGTACGTGATGGATCAGTTCCCCGAAATGTCCGACCAGGTGGTGGATGTCCGGCTGGGTGAACTGCGCGCCGCCATCGATGTCACCCTCGCCGGTATCCGTGACCTCGTTCTCGCCGGGCGCGGATAGGCGGGCGGATTGGCGGTCAGTGGCAGCTGTAGCTGAGCTGTTCGTCCCAGTCGGTGCCCCGGCCGCGCGGGGTGAAGTCGAAGATGTTCCAGACCGGCTCGATGGTGCCGACGTGCCGCATGTCCTGGCCGGGTTCGGTTGGCGCGTAGAACAGTTCGGAGCCCCAGAAGTGTCGGATCCGCCCGCCGTCGCGGTGGAAGACGTTCAGCATCGGGCTCGGCATGCCTTCCGTGTTCTCGGCGAGGTAGTCGCGGCTGAACGTTGTGCCGGCGCAGGAAAGCAGCCGCAGCCGGTGCCAGCCGCGCTCCGCCCCGAAGGTGATCAGATGCGGCAGCGGCGCCTTGGCCACCACGGCGAAGTCAAGGTGCGGCGACACGTGCTCGACGGCGCCGTCGAGCTGGTCGAGCAGTGCGGTGCAGGACGGGCACGGGCCGTCCGCCAGCGACAGCAGCGCGCTCTGGCCGGACGCCGGCCCCGGCCGGTCGTCGTCGGGGTCGCGCGGGAACATCATGTGGTAGATCACCAGCGTGTCGTTGCCCGGCGAGAACAGCTCGGACAGCCGCACGTCGGTCGGCTCGCCGTCCGCGTCCGCGCCCTGGAACACGTAGTCTTCGGGGACGGGGCCGCCCGGCGGCAGTGCCCGTCGCGCGGCGGCCACCGACTCCATCGCGCTGCGCAGCTCGATCTCCTTCCGCAGCAGCAGATCCCGCGCCGCGCGGTAGTCGGCCGACTCACCCGGATACCTGATGTCCACGGCGGCACAATACCCCTGACCGCCAACGATTTCGCGGCACAGCGATGATTGGGCTGTGGAGTCCACCCGTGTCGACCGCTGGCTGTGGGCGGTCCGGCTGACGAAGACGCGCTCGGCGGCCGCCGCTGCCTGCCGGGGTGGGCACGTGCGCGTCAACGACCGGCCGGCCAAGCCCGCGACCACGGTGTCACCGGGTGACGAGGTCCGCGCCCGGGTCGGCGCCACCATCCGAATCGTCGAGGTGGTGCGTGCGATCGAGAAACGGGTCGGGCCGCCGGAAGCCGCCGCGTG
>DATBCR010000063.1:0-4762 GCA_036270375.1 Pseudonocardiaceae bacterium
GTCGAGCACTGGAAGACCAGCGGACTCGACCTCACGCCGATCTTCGCGCAGCCGGCGAGCCGCTACTCGTCGGCCCGACGCCGGGTCCGCGACCAGGACCACGGTCTGGCGCACGCGTTGGACCGCACCCTGATCCAGCTCGCCGAGGCAGCGCTCGAAGACGCCCACCCGCTGCGCCTGGAACTGCCGGTACGCAACGTGAACCGGACCGTCGGCACGCTGCTCGGCGCCGAGGTGACCAGGCGCTACGGCGGTCAGGGCCTGCCAGACGACACGATCCACATCACGCTGACCGGTTCGGCCGGCCAGTCGCTCGGCGCGTTCCTGCCGCGCGGCATCACGCTGGACATGGTCGGCGACGCCAACGACTACGTCGGCAAGGGCCTGTCCGGTGGCCGGATCATCGTGCGGCCGCACCCGAAAGCCGTGTTCGCGGCGGAAAACCAGGTCATCGCGGGCAACGTGATCGGCTACGGCGCGACCGGCGGTGAGCTGTACATGAATGGATGCGTCGGCGAACGGTTCTGCGTGCGTAACTCGGGTGCCCTTGCGGTGTGCGAGGGCGTCGGCGACCACGCGTTCGAGTACATGACCGGCGGCACGGCCGTTGTGCTCGGCGGCACCGGCCGGAACCTGGCGGCCGGCATGTCCGGTGGCATCGGCTACGTGCTGGACCTCGATCCGGCACTGGTCAACGATGAAATGGTGGACCTACGCCGGCCGAGCGCGGACGACCTGCGGTGGCTGCGGGACATCGTGTCGCGGCACCACGACCGGACCGGTTCGATCGTCGCGGCGTCCCTGCTCGGCGACTGGCCGCGCCGCTCGGCCGCGTTCACCAAGGTGCTGCCGAGGGACTACCAGCGGGTGTTGGAGGCGGAGCGGATAGCGCGGGCCCAGGGTCGGGACGTGGACGAGGCGATCATGGAGGCGACCCGTGGCTGACCCGAGCGGCTTTCTCAAGTACGTCCGCAGGGACTCGCCGAAGCGACGCGTCGACGAACGGCTCGGCGACTGGCACGAGGTCTACGCCGCCCTGAGCAGCGCAGACCGGGCCGGGCAGCTACATCAGCAGGCGGCGCGGTGCATGGATTGCGGCATCCCGTTCTGCCACTCCGGTGAGGCAGGCTGCCCGCTCGGCAACCTGATCCCGGAGTGGAACGACTTCGTCCGCAGGGGGGACTGGGCACAGGCCAGCGAACGCCTGCACGCCACCAACAACTTCCCGGAGTTCACCGGCCGGCTGTGCCCCGCCCCGTGCGAGGCGGCGTGCGTGCTGGCCATCGCACCGGAGTCCGGCGGCGCGGTCGCGATCAAACGGGTCGAGCAGAACATCGCGGACCTGGCCTGGGAACACGGGATCGTGCAGCCGCGACCGTCCACTGTGGCGTCCGGCAAGCAGGTGGCCGTTGTCGGCTCCGGCCCGGCCGGCCTGGCCGCCGCGCAGCAGCTGACCAGGGCCGGGCACGAGGTCACGGTGTACGAGCGGGACGACCGGCTCGGCGGCCTGCTGCGCTACGGCATCCCCGAGTTCAAGATGGAGAAGTCGGTGCTGGACCGCAGGTTGGCCCAACTCCGCGCGGAGGGCACGAAGTTCGTCACCGGTTGCGATGTCGGCGGCGGCCGCCCCGGCGACCTCACCGTGGACCAGCTGCGCAGGCGTTTCGACGCGGTCGTGCTCGCCGTCGGCGCACTGCGCGGCCGGGACGTACCGGACACCCCCGGCCGGCAGCTGTCCGGCGTACACATGGCGATGGAACACCTGGTACCCGCGAACCGCGCGTGCGAGGGCGACGGCCCGTCACCGATCGACGCGCAAGGCAAACACGTGGTGATCATCGGCGGCGGCGACACGGGCGCCGACTGCTACGGCACGGCGACACGGCAGGGCGCGCTGTCGGTGACCCAGCTCGACCAGTACCCGAGGCCACCGGATGTGCGGGACGACGACCGCTCGCCATGGCCGACGTGGCCGTGGATCCTGCGCACGTACCCCGCACACGAGGAGGGCGGCGAGCGAAAGTTCGCGGTGGCCGTGGAACGCTTCATCGGCGACGAGGCAGGCCAGGTGCGCGCGGTGCAGTTGCTCGAGGTCAGGGCACACCGCGATCCGACCACCGGCCGCCGCGAGGTACAGCCGGTGTCCGACACGGTCGAACTGCTACCGGCGGACTTGGTGTTGCTGGCCATCGGTTTCGAGGGCGTCGAACAGCTGCCCCTGCTGGACGGCCTCGGCGTGCGAGTGACCCCGAAGGGCACCCTGTCCTGCGGCTCCGACTGGCAGACAGCCCCCGGCGTCTTCGTCTGCGGTGACGCCCACCGCGGCGCTTCCCTTGTGGTGTGGGCAATCGCGGAGGGCCGCTCAGCCGCGCACGCGGTCGACACGTACCTGACCGGTGCGTCCGACCTACCGGCCCCGGTCGCCCCCAACCTCATCCCGCTAGCCGTCGTCTGACTGCCGTTCGCGGTGCGCACGGACCTTGGCTCGGGTGCCGCAGCGCCGCATGGAGCACCAGGTCCGGTTGCCGGTGCGCGACTGATCGACATACAGCAGGCCACAGTCCGCCGCAGCGCATTCCCTGATCCGGCCGGCCAACGGCCCGGCGAGCAGATCGATGGCGTCCCGGGCGAGCAGCGATAGCACCTGTGACGCGGGCAGCGGCCGGCGAACGTCGGCGCCGTTCGCGGTGAGCAGCGGAACCGGTGGCGTGCGCGCGGCGGCCTGGTTGATGGCCGCTCGGTCGTGCTCGGCCGGCGGGCGGCCGTCGATAGCGTGATGCGCGGCGTTCCACACGGCCCGCCGCAGTCCCCGCCCGTCCACGACGTCCGACGCGAAGGCCTCGATGTCGTCCAGTTCGGTGATCACCCCGAGCCAGCGGGACACGTCGGCCGGCGTGTGCAGGAGTTCGAACTTCGTCAGTGGCCCGTCGCCGCCCGTGTGCGCCAGGTCGAGACAGGGGCGGCCGGTGCGGAACCGCCGTGCCTCGTCGGTTGTGAGGCCTTGCAACCGCGCCATGTAACCAGCTTAGATGGTTACATGAAAATCTACGTCAACCCGGACACGCTCCCGCACAACCCGGCCTTCACCCAGGCCATAGTCGTAGAAGCACCATCAAAGACGATCTACGTCGGCGGCCAGAACGGCATCACAGCGGACGGCAGCCTGGCCGGTGACACCCTGGCCGACCAGGCCCGCCAGGCCCTGCGCAACGTGGAGTCCGTCCTGACAGCCGCAGGCGCCAAGCTCACCGACATAGTCCGATGGACCATCGCGATCGTCGAAGGCCACCCACTGGCCGACGGTTTCGCAGCATTCCGCGAGGCATGGGGCGACCACGGCGACCCGCCCACGATCGGCGTGCACGTGGTGTCCGGCCTGGCCAATCCGCGCTTCCTGGTGGAGATCGACGCGATCGCGGCCGTCTGACACCAGACATCACGCGTCTATCCCGACCTGAGGCAATCCTGTCAGATCTGGGTCAGGCGGAGGGTTCGGACCTCGAATGGACGCAATGACAGATTGATGCCGTTCCCGGTGACGGTGTACTCCTCCGTGTCGGCCCAGCGGCGTTCCAGCAGGTCCGTGGAAACCGCGCCCGCCAACGGGAATCCGGCGGTCAACCGAGCCGTCGCCCGGTCGCCGAGCGATTCGTACAGGCGGATCACCACATCACCGGACCGGTCGTCGGCCAGCTTCACCGATTCGACCACCACCGCGTCGTTGTCCACCGCCACCAGCGGTGTCACCGGACCGTTGCCGGCTCGGACGCGCCACGGCAGGTTGATGCGGTAGCCGGCCTGGACCGCGTCGCCGATCGACGCCCCCGCGACCAACGTGTGGCGGAACCGGTGTATGCCGTGGTCGGTGTCCGGATCTGGGAACCTTGGCGCTCGCAGCAGTGACGCCCGCAGGACGCTGATCGTGCCGCCACCGTCCCGGAGCGCACGACTCACGTCGTGGCCGTAGTTGGCGTCGTTGGCAAGCGCCACACCGTATCCAGGCTCCGCGAGGCGCACCCACCGGTGGGCGCACACCTCGAACTTGGCCGCGTCCCAACTCGTGTTGGTATGCGTCGGCCGGTAGAGGTGGCCGAACTGGATCTCGGCGGCGAACCGGTCGGTGTGCACGTCCAGCGGGAACGCCAGCTTCAGGAACGTCTCGCTCTCGTGCCAGTCCACCTCGGTCTCGATGTCCAACTGCCGCGCGTCGGCCCGGACGGTCAGCCACTGGCGCACGGTCGAACCGCCGAACGAGCGGGTCACCAGCACGGTCGCCTGCATCGGCCCGGCGTCCAGCAGTTGGATACCGGACGCGGCCACGACATCCGTGACCGTGTTGCGGTAGAAGGCATCCACGTCCCACGCGTCCCACTGGTTGGGCAGGTCGGGGTGCAACTGCAGCAGGTTGCCGCGCCGGCCCGGTGGGATCAGCTCGCGGTCCGCCGTCACGTCACGCACGGACGTGAGCAGGCCGTCGGCGTCCACGTGCACGTCGATCAGGCCGTTGCGCAACCGGAAACCGCCACCGTCACGAGAGGCTGCGACCACCCGCACCGGCCGGGCGGACGCGGTGTCCGCACCCATCGCGGGCACGCCGGCCCGCGCGTGCGGCGCCGCGTTGAAGATGATCGGCCGGCCACCATCCCCGGCCAGCGCGGACTGCGCCGCCTCGATGATCTCCTCCAGTTCGACGGCCAGTGAAGCGTACGTCCGCTCGGCCTCGCGGTGCACCCAGGCGATCGACGAGCCGGGCAGGATGTCG
>DATBCR010000064.1:0-4171 GCA_036270375.1 Pseudonocardiaceae bacterium
GCCGCGCTGAGCTTGTACCGTGCCGCGATCAGTGGGGCCAGTTGCGCCTGCAGGGCCTGGGCCTGCTGAGCCAACTGCGCCTTCAGGGTGGTCGCGGCCGCCGTAGCGTTCTGCGCGGTCTGCAGGTCGTTCTGGCCACGCTGCTCGGCGCGTTTGGTCGCGTTCACCGCGTCGGAGAACTTGCTCAGCGCGTCGAGATTGTCGGTGGCCAGGCTCTGCAGGTCGGTCGCCCGGTTCAGGTAGTCCTTGGCCGAGGTGCCGGTGAGCAGGGCGGAGAGCTGGTTGAACCGGGCGCCCTCGAAGGACGCGTCGGTGAGGTGGTCGACCTGGACCAGGTACTTGTCCTCCTGGCCCAGTGCCGCCGTCTCGGCCAGCTTGGCCGCCGCGATGTCCGAGTTGGCCTTCTGCGCGAGGGCCTGTTGGTTGGCGAGGTCGACGTTGGCCGCGTTGATCTTCTCGTTCAACACGTCGGCCTGCTGGCTGAGTTGGGTGAACTGCGCAACGGGATCGTTGCTGGGCGGTGTGGGGGCCGGGGGGGCCGCTGTCGCCGGTGCAGAGGTGAAGCTCACCGCGGCTAGTACAGCGGTGACGGCGAACCCGCCGCGCATCATGCGCTTGAGTCGGTGCGACGCCACGTCGCGCGTGTCTCCTTCGTCCAACACCGCCGATCGGGCGGACCACGTTTCGGTACGGACCAGTGTGACACCTGGTGTGTCGCACAGCACCGCGCGTGGTCGCCGATATCCGGTCCGGTCCCCCGACAGGCCGGTCAGCGGGGATCTCGCGTCGCCGCCCTCCGTGGACGACAGGCCGCCGCGAGATCTCGGACAGGTTACGGAATGCACGCCATTGCGTCTACAAGGCCACCCGAGAATCGGCCGGTACCGGCCCGGATCCACGAATGGACTAGCGACAACTCCGCATGGTGATGGTCGTTACCCGATCAGCTGACCTGCCGACGATGCCGTCCGACGTACGGAGCCGACCGTTCGGCGCTTAGTTCGATGGTCGTTCGCGTGTCGACCGATTCGTCCACTGTGTCCCGCACCGTGTCCAGCGGCACCAGCCGGAGCCGGGGCACCAGGCCGGCGTCGGCGAGCGCACCGATGGCCTTCAGTTCGGGATCGGTCAGCTCGACCGTGCCCGGCGGGTCCAGCAGCACGCTGATCACACAGTCCGAACAGCCGACACCGCGAATCGCGCACCTGTCGCAGTCGATGATCACCCAAGGTCTCCTCGTCCGGCTCGTGTCCCTGTTGGACCGATCACCACGCACGATAGGCGCTGGCACCGACACTATTCGAAAACCTGTTCGAACACCAACGGATCACCCGTCGGCGAACACCGCCCGCGCGTGCCTGACCAGCGCCCGCGCCGCCGGACTCGTCGGACCGTCGGCCCGCCAGGCAAGCTCGACGCGGCTGCGCAGGCCGGGCCGGACCGGGATGCCGTGCAGCCGGTCGGGCCGCGCGGTCACGGCGGACGCCGGCAGGATCGCGACGCCAAGCCCCCGAGCCGCGAGTTGCGCGAGCACGCCAGGATCACTCGCCTCGAACGCGATCCGCGGCCGTCGGCCCTCGGCGGCGCACGCCTCGTCCAGGCAGGCACGCATCCCGGTGCCGGCCGGCAGGCTGATCAGCGCACGCTCGCACAGCTCGGCGATGGTGATCTCGGTCACGATGGCCAGCGGATCGTCCAGAGCCACCGCCGCCACCAGCTCCTCGGCCAGGACCACCTGGGTCCGCACGCCGTCCGGCGGCGGACCGGCCAGCCCGACGACGGCAAGGTCGAGGCCGCCCGCACACACCCCGGCCAGCAGGCGGTCGGAGTTGTCCTCGGCGAGGCTGATCTCCACGCCGGGGTGGTCGTGGTGGAAGCCGGCGAGCAGCCCGGCCAGGTCGAGGCCGCCGCACGCGGTCACCACGCCCATCGCCACCCGCCCTCGGACCAGGCCGGCCAACTCGTCCACGGCCAGTCGCGCGCCGGCGACCGCGGCCAGCGCTGCCCGCGCGTAGGGCAGCACGGTGGCGCCGGCCTCGGTCAGCCGCACCGTGCGCCCGGTGCGGTCAAGCAGCTCCTCGCCGAACTCCCGCTCCAGCCGCCGGATCTGGGCGCTCACCCCCGGTTGCGCGACATGCAGCCGCTCGGCCGCCCTGGTGAAGCCGGCCTCCTCGGCCACGGCGACGAGGTACTCCAGCTGGCGCAGCTCCATAAGCATTGATTCTAGCTGCCAGCCGATCTAGCTCTTTGACTTCTAGATCCTGATCAAGCACCTTGGGCACATGACAATGCACCCGAATCCGGCAGCGGTCGCCGAGGCCTACTTCGCCTCGTGGCAGGCCGGCGACATCGACACGCTGCGGTCCCTGCTTGCCGACGACGTGAGCTTCGTCGGCCCGCTGGCCACCATCGACGACGCCGACGACTGTGCGCGGTCGTTCGGCCAGCTCGCCAAGATCACCACCGGTATCACCGTGCGACACCGGTTCGTCGACGGCGACGACGTGCTCACGTGGTTCGACCTGCGGATCAACGACCTGCCGCCGACCCCGGTCGCCAACTGGACGCACGTGGCGAACGGGCGCATCACCCGCATCCGGGTCACCTTCGACCCACGGGCGATGCTCGCCGGCTGACGCTCAGACCCGGCTGATCCTGGCCAGCAGCACGGCCGACGGCACCGGGTGCGCACCCCGGCGGCGCACCGAGTCGGCCACCGCCCGGTCCGACGTGACCACCACCACCGGCCGGCCCTCCGGCTCCGCGGTGACCAGCGCCCTGATCACGTCGTCGGCCAGCACGCCGGGGTCGGAGAACAGCACCCGCACCCCGCGTGGTGACGCGGTCGGCACGGACACCACCCCGGCGCCGTCGAACACGAGTGTCACCTCGGCGCTGGTCCGGGCGGCCAGCGCGGCCAGCTGGTACGTCAGCCGCTCGCGCTGGTCCACCAGCGGCAGATCGGGATAGCCGGTCTTGGTCACGTTGTAGCCGTCCACGATCAAGTGCACGGTGGACAGCGCGAGCAGCCGATCGAGTGCGGCCGGATCGGCCACCCGGCCGGGCGTGCTCTGGCCGGCACTCGCGCCGCGCACCAAATCCGCGGGTCGTGGTCCGGTGTCGCCCAGTGCCAGTTCGCGGCGCAAGCCGGTGACCGCGCCATCGAGGGTATTCACCAGCAGTGCCAGCCGCACCTCGTCGGCCTGGCGGGCCTCCCTGGCGGCCTGGCGGGCGGCCTGCGCGTCGGCCTCGGCGCGGCGGGCCTTGGTGCGTTCCGCGTCGGCGCGTTCGCGTTCCCGGTCGCGGTCCGCGGTCAGCGACTTGCGTTCCAGTTCGGTCCTGATGCGCATCTGTTCCGCGTCGGCGCGGGCCGACGTGGCCTCGTCGCGCGCCTCGCGCAGCCGGACACCCTGTTCCCGCAACCGTTTGAGGAGTTTCTCCAGTTCGGCCTCGCGCTCGCCGACGACCTGGCCCGCGTTGCCCTCCGCGCGGCTGAGTTCGTCGCGCAGCCGGGTCAGCTCGGCCTCGAGCCGGCCGGCCCGCTGCACGGCGGTGTCGCGCTCGGCGCGGATCGCGGCGTCCATTTCCCTGCGGCGCACCAGTTCCAGGTAGTGCACCGCGGCACCGTCGGCCAGCAGCAGCGCCGCCGTGGCGGCGGACGCCGGGTCGGGCGCCGTGAGATCGAGCACAGCCGGGCGGTGTTCGCGGGCCCATTCGGTCACGGCGGCACGAAACGGCGGACAGGTGCGCAGGCCGGTCAGCAACGGGCCGGCCCCCAGCCGGGCCCGCTTGGCAGGCGCGAACCTGGCCACCGGGCGGACCGGCGGCGGGATGTCGACGGGCGTGATCTCACTGACCGCGTCCGCGGCGATCTCGGCCAACCGGACCCGCACCGCGGTGGGCAGGTCGGTCCAGTCGATCCCGGATTCGGCCGCGGGCTCGGCCGTCGGCTCCGTGACGTCGGCCTCGGCGGGGGTGGACACGTCGAGCGGGCCGGACGACTCCGGACCCGGTTCGCGGCGGCGCGCCGACGACGTCATCTCTACAGGTTAGTGCGCCCGGCCGGCCGACACCGCCATGGATTGGTCCAGGCACGCCGCGAACCGGCCAAATCCACACTGTCGGTGGTTCTCTCTACCGTCGCCACCGATGAACGCGTCCAGTGATGGGG
>DATBCR010000065.1:0-4302 GCA_036270375.1 Pseudonocardiaceae bacterium
GTGCGCGCTATCTCCTCGAACGCGCTGGTCGGCGACGTCTTGTCCGAAACGCCCTGTGCGGGCTTGCCAGACGCGGCAGAATGGGGGTACCGAGTTCTGGGGTGGCCTTCATATCTGGGGGAGGAGAGGCCAGTGGTCGACTCGGCGTATCTCGCGCTGCGTCGTGACATCGTCTCCGGGGAGATCAAGCCGGGAGAGAAACTGGTCGAAGTGGTCCTCGCGGATCGGTACGGGGTGTCCCGTACACCGATCCGGGAGGCGCTTCGGCGTCTTGAGCAGGACGATCTCGTACAACGCAACGGTCGCCGGATGCGTGCCCGGCAGCACCGCCCTGACGAGATCCTGGACATCTACGAGGTGCGCATCGTCCTCGAGGAGGCAGCCGCGCGGGCCGCCGCGCTACACCGGACACCACTACAGGTCAGCCTGCTCGCCAGGGCCCACGAAGCG
The DNA here is from genome assembly GCA_036270375.1 of Pseudonocardiaceae bacterium. Classification (GTDB taxonomy): domain Bacteria; phylum Actinomycetota; class Actinomycetes; order Mycobacteriales; family Pseudonocardiaceae; genus DATEPR01. The sequence continues at coordinate 451 of DATBCR010000065.1, forward strand.
ATGCGGGCGGTCCCGCCGGACGACTCCGTCGGCCGGGAGCGGACCTGCTGGGAGTTCCACGAACTGGTCTGGACCGCCAGCCACAGCCGGACCCTTGACGACCTGCTCAACCGCCTGCAGCTCAACCTGCTTCGCTATCCGGACAGCCTGATGACGCATCCCGCCGGGTGGCGGCAGGCGTTGTCGGACTACCACCGGCTGGTGTCCGCCATCCGCGAGAACCGCAGCGCGGACGCGGGGGAGATCGTCGGAGCACGGCTGCGGGCGGCCCGTGACCTGCGGTTCCGTCACCGCGCGGACGTGGGTGTGCCGGTCCCCGTACGGTGACAGCGCCCCGCCGCCGGTCGGTGTCGGCCGGCCGGCGGTGGGTGCTCGGCCGTGCGGAGAACCCCGCGCGGCCGCCCACGAAGGAACGTCCGGCGGACAAGGCACCACGCCGGTGCGTGGGCTCCGTAAACTCGATGTAAGAGTGATCGGGCCGGGGACTGGCGGAGGTGACGGGTGAACGCGGATGAGCGCCGCTTCGAGGTGCTGCGTGCCATCGTCGCCGACTACGTGTCCAACCAGGAGCCGGTCGGTTCGAAGGTGCTCGTCGAGCGGTACAACCTCGGCGTGTCCAGCGCGACCGTGCGCAACGACATGGCCGCACTGGAGGAGGAGGGCTACATCGCCCAGCCGCACACCAGCGCCGGCCGGGTGCCGACGGACAAGGGCTACCGCCTGTTCGTCGACCGGCTGTCCGAGATCAAGCCGCTCAGCGGTGCCGAGCGGCGGGCGATCCAGAGCTTCCTCGACGGCGCCATCGACCTCGACGACGTACTCCGGCGCAGCGTCCGGCTGCTGGCGCAGCTCACCAGACAGGTCGCCGTCGTGCAGTACCCGATGTTGACCCGGTCCACCGTCCGGCACATCGAAGTGGTGCGGATCACGCCGGCCCGCCTGATGTTGGTGCTGATCACCGATACCGGCCGGGTGGACCAGCGGATGGTCGACCTCGGTGACGTGATCGCCGAGGACTCGGTGGCCCGGCTGCGTTCCGTGCTGAACACCGCGATGATCGGCGAGCGGCTGGCCGACGCGTCCGCCAAGGTGGCCGACCTGCCCGAGCAGGCACCGGTGGAACTGCGGGACGCGATGATCCGCGTGTGCTCGGTGCTGATCGAGTCGCTCGTCGACCATCCGGAGGAACGCCTCGTGCTCGGCGGCACCGGCAACCTGACCCGCAACGCCGCCGACTTTCCCGGCTCCCTGCGCCAGGTGCTCGAGGCGCTCGAGGAGCAGGTCGTGGTGCTCAAGCTGCTCGCCGCGGCGAAGGACGCAGGCACGGTCACGGTCAGCATCGGCAACGAGAACGAGGCGCAGGAGATGCGCAGCACGTCGGTGGTGTCGGTCGGCTACGGCAGTGGTGGCACCCTGCTCGGTGGGATGGGCGTTGTCGGCCCGACGAGGATGGACTATCCGGGCACCATCGCCGCCGTCCGAGCGGTGGCGAACTACATGGGGGACATCTTGACCGGGCGATAGGCGCCCCGGCACACGAACTACGCGATGGGCAACAGAACGACGGCGGCCGCGGACCGTGACAACGGGCCGTGGCAGGAGGACTGGACACAGTGGCGAGGGATTACTACGGCACGCTCGGGGTCTCCCGGGACGCGACACCCGACGAGATCAAGCGCGCCTATCGCAAACTCGCCCGGGAACTGCACCCGGACGTCAACCCGGATGCCGAGGCACAGCACCGCTTCAAGGAAGTCACGGCGGCGTACGAAGTGTTGTCGGACCCCAAGAAGCGGCAGATCGTCGACCTCGGCGGCGATCCACTCGGCTCCGGCGGCGGCAACGGCGGCATGCGGGACCCGTTCTCCGGCTTCGGTCTCGGCGACATCATGGACGCGTTCTTCGGCGCGGCTGGCGGCGGCGGTGGCGGCGGGCGTGGGCCGCGCAGCCGGGTCCAGCCCGGTTCGGACGCGCTGATCCGGCTGACGCTCACGCTTGAGGAGTGCGCGACCGGCGTGAGCCACGAACTGACCGTGGACACCGCCATCCTGTGCGAACTGTGCACCGGCGAGGGCACGTGCGAGGGCACCACGACTCGGGTGTGCGACACGTGCGGTGGGCGCGGTGAGATCCAGTCCGTGCAGCGGTCGTTCCTCGGCCAGGTGGTCACCGCCCGGCCGTGCCCGGTCTGCCGCGGCTTTGGCGAGGTCATCCCGGACCCGTGCCCGCGATGCGACGGCGAGGGCCGGGTCCGTGCCCGCCGGACGATCACGGTGAAGGTGCCCGCCGGTGTCGCCGACGGCGTTCGCGTCCGGCACGCCGGCCAGGGCGAGGTCGGACCGGGTGGCGGGCCGGCCGGCGACCTGTACGTCGAGGTGGAGGAGCTGCCGCATCACACGTTCGAGCGGGAGGGCGCCAACCTGCACTGCACCGTGCGGGTACCCATGACGGCCGCGGCCCTTGGTGCCGTGCTGCCGCTGGACACGCTGGACGGCACCGAGGAACTGGACATCGAGCCGGGCACCCAGCCCAACACCGAACTGGTGCTCACCGGGCGCGGCCTGCCGAGGCTGCGGTCGTCCGGCCGGGTGGACGGCCGCGGCGACCTGCACGTGCATCTCGACGTGGAGATCCCGGCCAAACTGGACCCTCGACAGACCGAGTTGCTGCGCCAGTTCGCCGAATTGCGTGGCGAGGAACAGCCGGAACTGGCCACCAACGGCCGCAACCAAGGCGGGCTGTTCTCCCGGTTGCGGTCGCGGCACGGCCGGTGAGCACGCTGCCGGTGTTCTTGGTGGAGGCCTTGCCGGACACCGAACAGGCCATATTGGACGGATCGGAAGGCCGGCACGCGGCGACAGTGCGCCGGTTGCGAGCGGGCGAGTCGCTCGTGCTGTGCGACGGCAGCGGCGGGCTGGCCCGGTGCGTGGTGCGCAGCGTTTATCGGGACACGGTCGGGCTGGTGGTCGCGGAGCGGTGGACCGAACCGGAGCCGCAGCCGCGGGTGGTGCTCGCGCAGGCCCTGGTGAAGGGTGATCGCGGCGAACTGGCCGTGGAGCTGGCCACCGAGGCCGGTGTGGACGAGGTGCTGCCGTGGCGCGCGGAGCGATGCGTCGCCCGGTGGGAGAACGGTCCGCGCGGCGACAAAGCGTTGGCCCGGTGGCGGGCGGCGACACGTGAAGCGGCGAAGCAGGCCCGGCGCGCGTGGTGCCCGCCGGTCGGCGAACCGTTGGACACCACGGCTTTGGCGCACCGGGTCGGTACTGTCGACATCGCGCTTGTGCTGCACGAATCGGCCGATCATGGCTTGGTTGACGTGAAACTGCCGACTTCCGGAGACGTGCTGTTGGTTGTCGGCCCGGAAGGCGGCATCACAGACGCCGAACTGGCGACACTGACCGATGCCGGTGCGCTGCCCGTGCGGCTCGGCCGGACCGTACTGCGCGCGTCGACGGCCGGCGCGGTCGCGTTGGGCGCGCTCGGTGCTCTGACCGGACGCTGGCAATGAGACGAACGTATGCTGATTCCGGGCGAGTTCAGTGAATTCACCCGAATGGTAAGGCTGACCGGAGTAATCCTGTGTGTTACCTGTGGCGCGTCACGACAATGCACGCTAATGTCCTGCGCAACACCAAGTCATGAGTGTCATACCTGTTGTGATACTGCTGAACCCGCCGGACACCTCCCCCCTCGGTCCGGCGCCGCTGCGTCGCGGTGACGTAACCCCCAGACCTCACCGCGACGCAGCCTCCGCGCTGGTGACGCCGTGTTCCAGCATTCGTTTGCATTTGGGTTTGTTCCGGCCTGCCTATGATTTGGGTGGTGAATGATTGGCGTTTGATCGGCTCCCTT
>DATBCR010000066.1:0-2971 GCA_036270375.1 Pseudonocardiaceae bacterium
CACCTTCGCCTCCCGCATGTACCGCTCGACCGGGTAGTCCCGCGTGTAGCCCGCGCCGCCGAGCACCTGCACCGCGTCCGTCGTGACCTTCATCGCCATGTCCGTCGCCACTAGTTTCGCGATGGATGCCTGCCGGCGGAACGGCAATCCCCGGTCCCGTCGCCGCGCCGCGTCCAGGTAGGTCGCACGTGCCGACTCCACGCCGGCCGCCATGTCCGCGAGCATGAACTCCATCCCCTGGAATTCGATGATCGACCGGCCGAACTGGGTGCGCTGCCTTGCATAGCGCACCGCCTCGTCCAGCGCGCCCTGCGCCAGTCCGACCGCGCACGCCGCGATGCCGAGCCGGCCCGAGTTCAGCGCGTCCAACGCGATCTTCAGGCCCTCGCCCTCGTCACCGATCCGGCGTCCGGTCGGGATTCTGGCCTTCGCCAACCGGATCTGCGCGGTCGGCGACCCGGTCATGCCCATCTTCCGTTCCGGCGCGTCCGCGCTCATGCCCGCTGTGTCGGCCTCGGCCAGCAGGCACGTGATGCCGTGTCCGCCGTCGTCGGACGTGCGCACCATCAGCGTGTAGAAATCCGCGACACCGGCGTGCGTGATCCACGCCTTGGTGCCGGTGACCAGGTAGTCGTCGCCGTCCCGGACGGCCCGCGCGGACAGGGCTGCCGCGTCCGAGCCGGCGTTCGGCTCGGACAGGGCGTACGCGCCGAGTCGGTCGCCGGCCAGCATGTCCGGCAGCCAGCGGTCGCGCTGCGCGGGCGTGCCGAACGTGGCCAGCGGGTAGCACGACATGGTGTGTACGGAGAGCCCGACGCCCACGGTCAGCCACACCGTCGCCAGTTCCTCAAGCACCTGCAGGTACACCTCGTACGGCTGCGCGCCGCCGCCCCACTCCTCCGGGTACGGCAGCGAGAGCAGGCCGCTGCGGCCGAGCATCCGGAACTGTTCGCGCGGGAACCGTTCCGCCGCCTCATATTCGGACGCCAGCGGCGCGAGTTCGTCGGTCACGATCTCGCGTACCAGTTTCAGCAGATCCTCGGCCTCCGAGGTGGGCAACATCCGTTCGGCCGGCATGGGTTTTCCTCCATGTACATACTGTCGGACGTCCTACGATACGACGGCCCGGCGGCGTGTGTACCGTCCTTGCGGATGATGAGCAATCCAGGAATCCCTGGTGAACGGCTGCCGAAAGGGTGAGACGGTGATCGTTGTCGGTGGCGAGGCGCTGGTGGACCTGGTGCCGGCGCCGTCTACGGTCCGTGGCGAACTGGGCCCGCTGCTGCCTGCGCTTGGCGGCGGCCCGTACAACACGGCGATCGCGGCCGGCCGGCTCGGTGTCCCGGTGTCGTTCCTGTCCCGGGTGTCCACGGACGGTTTCGGCGACGCGGTCATCAGGCGGCTACTCGACTCCGGCGTCCGGGTCGACCTGGTGCAGCGTGGCCGGGAGCCGACGACGCTGGCCGTGGTCACGCTGGCCGAGGACGGCTCGGCCCGGTACACATTCCACGTCCAGGGCACGGCGGACCGGCTGGTGGTCGACCCCGGCCCGCTGCCTGCCGCGACCACCGTGCTGTCGCTCGGCACGTTGTCGCTGGTCCTTGAGCCGGGCGTGAGCGCGTACGAGGCCGTGTTGCACCGGGAGTCGGCGCTCGGGCGGCTCACCGTGCTCGATCCGAACGTGCGGCCCGGCCTGATCACCGACCCGGCCGGCTACCGCGCCCGGTTCGCGTCCTGGCTGCCGGACATCGGCGTGCTCAAGGTCTCCGAGGAGGACGCCCGCTGGCTGGCCGAACTCCCGGATTGTGACGCCGACGTCGAGCCGGAGCTGCGTGCGTGGCTGTCGGCCGGCGTGACCGCCATCGTGCTGACCAGGGGCGATGCGGGCCTGACAGTGCTGACCGGCGCTACGGACCGGATCGACATGCCGGCCGCGCCGGCCCGGGTCGTGGACACCATCGGTGCGGGCGACACCGTGCACGGCGCCCTGCTGGCCTGGCTGCACCGGCACGCCGTCCGTGGTGCCGACGACGTGGCCAAGCTGGACCGCCCGGCGTGGACGGACGCGCTCGGGTTCGCCGCGCGAGCGGCCGCGGTGACGGTCGGCCGGGTCGGCGCCCAACCGCCGTACGCGGCCGAATTGAATCAGAACTGAAACGAACAGAAATGCCATCGGGCGCCCCGACTCAATTGTCGGGACGCCCGATGATTTCCGCCCGCTACACTCGTCCGTTCAACCTACCCGGGTCAGCCGCAGTGGTGGTGATGCCATCACCACGGAAAGAGCCACAGTCCGAGGCCGATGTCGATATCGATCATAGTGTCCTCCGCACATTGTCCGGGAGTCCTGGCGAGCGGCCGCTGTATTCGAAGTTAGCGAGTGGCCGCATTGCTGTCGTTCCCCGGAGTGGGTAGCGCGTACTCACCATCGGTCACGACGATGTCACCGAATCGTGGCAGGGTTCGCGGGGATGGCCCAGCCGTGATCTCGTTGGGGTGGACCCCGTGCCCTGGATGGCCGCACACCGCGAGCCCGCACCCATGCCCGGACTCTGGTCCGCTAAGGCTGTCGACGGGTCACGGCGGGATCGGCCACGGACCCACCGGGACGGCCCGGTGCGCGATGCGGGCCGTCACCACGGCGGTGATCCCTGTGACCGCCGTCCCATGTGGGGGACTCGACAGGTGCTTCGGCTGTCCGATGCGCGCGGTGCGCACTAGCGTGGATATCGAGAACACAGACCCCAACGGGGCGGTGCTGCGGCCGGACACCCCGGCCGCGTGGACTCGCGTGATCGCCAGCCGGCTGTGCCCGCCGTGCCGGCGGTGTCCGCGGCCGGCCACGGGTGGGCGCCCCGTGCAAGCGTGAGAGACATCCCAGGAGCTGAAATGTCAAGCCGCAACGTTCTCGGCGTGATGCGACCAGGCGGTCGTCTCGTCGTAGCGGGTGCCGGTCTTGAGGCAGCCGTGC
>DATBCR010000067.1:0-7035 GCA_036270375.1 Pseudonocardiaceae bacterium
GAACTCGGCTGGGCACCCTTCGGCCCGGCGATGGCGGTCGAGGTGGCGGTCGAACTGGACGCGGCTGGCGCGATCCACCATTGGCGGCAGGAGGTGTGGAGCAACGGCCATACGAGCCGCCCGTCGTCGCGAGGCAATCCACCGCTGCTCGCCGCGCAGCACCAAGGCCGGTCACCGGTCCCGTCATCGGATCCGCCGCTGGCCAACGGTGGCGGATCCGGTCGCAATGCCGTGCCCGGCTACCAAGTGCCTGGACTGACGGTGGTCTCGCACGTGCTGCGGGACATGCCGCTGCGGACGTCCGCGCTGCGCTCACTAGGCGCCCACCTGAACGTCTACGCCATCGAGTCGGTCGTCGACGAACTCGCCCGACTGGCCGGCAGTGATCCGATCGAGTACCGGTTGCGGCTGCTCACCGACCCGCGCGCCCGCGACGTGCTGGCGCGCGTGGCCGAGGCAAGTGAATGGGGTACTCCGTTCGGCGGCACGGACGGCGGTCGCGGCGTCGGCTATGCCCGATACAAGAACACCGGCGGCTACTGCGCTGTCGTGGCGGACGTCGATGCCGAGACGTCGGTCCGGGTGACACTGCTGACGATCGCCGTCGACGTCGGGCAGGTCGTGAATCCCGACGGCGTACGCAACCAGATCGAGGGTGGCGCGCTGCAGTCACTGAGCTGGACGACGAAGGAGCGGGTGCGTTTCGATCACCGGGATGTGACCAGCCGGTCGTGGGAGGAGTATCCGATCCTCACGTTCACGCAAGCGCCACCCGTGCGGGTCGAGATCGTCGACCGGCCGGACTGTCCCGCACTCGGCGCGGGGGAAGCGTCGATCGGCCCCACCGCGGCGGCGATCGGGAATGCCGTCCGAGCCGCGCTCGGCGTCGCCATTCGCACCCTGCCGCTCACCCCGGAGAACGTCATCGCGTCGCTCTGAGTCCTTTGTTGAGAACTCAAACATTCTCGGTCGCCGGAAGTGGCAACGGGAAACGTGGGCGAAGCATCGTCGAACCGGCTAACGTACCCAGAATGTTCGGTACGGAGTTACGACAACGACGGCTCGCTGCGAACCTATCGCTTGCCGAGCTGGGCAAGCTGGTCCATTACAACAAAAGCTACCTGAGTAAGATCGAAAACGGACTCAATGTGGCGAGCGCCGACCTCGCGCGTCGATGCGATGTCGCGCTCGGTGCCGATGGTGCGCTTGCCGCACTCATTCCGCACATTGCGGCAACTGGTTCTGGCTTGGACTACGCCCCGGACAACGCGGAAGATGTCTGGATGTTGACTTTGGCGAAGAATGGCATGAACCATTTCCTGCCGGCGAATCAACGCACCGCGCCGGTCACGGACGCCGCTTTGGGGTTTGACATCCCCTACCGGAACATCTCGGCGGCGGCCGCGGAAGAAACGACCACCGCCGTATTCCAGGCGCTGTTCCACGAATGTGTGCGGCTCAGCGACGTCGTGGGCACCAGCGCGGCCATGCCAACCGTGATCGCGCAGATTCACGTCCTGCAAAGCCTGGCAAGCGAGGCTGAGGATTCCGCTCGGGGCCGGCTCTTGGTGCTCGCGGGTCGCTACGCGGAGTATGCGGGATGGTTGGCTCAAGAAGGCGGAGACAACCGAGCCGCCCTGTGGTGGACCAACCTGTCGGCAGGCATCGCGGAAAGGGCGGGGAGTGTCGACCTGATCGCGTTCGCCCGCGCCCGCCAGGCGGAGGTGGCTCTGTATCAGGACGACACCGTCCGAACTGTCACGCTTGCCGAGCAGGTTCAGCAGGATTCCCGCGTCCGACCACGCATCCGAGGGTTCGCGGCGCTCCGCGAGGCACAAGCGCACGCCCTGACCGGCCGCTATACCGAGTGCAGACGGGCATTGGACAGGGCTGACGTCGCGCTCAGCGCCGATGATTCGGCCACGCTGGGCGGACTTCCCTTTCCACCGTTCGGTTCCAGCGTCCCCGGTGGCGTCACAGGTTGGTGCCTGCACGATCTCGGCCGGCTTCGGGAGGCGACCGCGATCCTCGACCGAGAGGTCAACTTCATCCAGCGAAGTTACCGGCATGCCACCGGCCGGTACCAGGTACGACGGGTCCTGGCGCATGCCGCGTCGGGCGAGATCGATCACGCGTGCGCTCTGGCTCATGATCTTCTTGACGAGACCGAGTTCGTGCACTCGGCGGTCATCCGCCGCGACGTGCGAGACCTCGCCCGCACCTTGGCACGCTGGCATACCCACCAGCCGGTCCGTGACCTGTACCCCAGGTTGACAGCCATCCTGTATCCGCACGGTGATGGTAGGTCCACCGTCAGAACGGCGGCCAGCACCATGGGCCGCGGCCGGCGCGATGCCTAGTTTGGGTATCGATGACGGATCGACGACGCGAGGAGCTTCCGGTGATCACGGCGACTGGCAAGAACTTGGTGCGCTTCGACGCGGTGCGCAAGGTCTACGGCACCGCGCGCCACGACAGGGCGGCGCTGTCGGACATCACCTTCGGCATGCCGCGCGGCACCTGCGCCGTCGTGACCGGCGACGCGGGGTCCGGCAAGAGCACCCTGCTCCGCCTTGCCGCCGGCCTCACGGCGCCGACGGCGGGAACGGTGACACTGGCCGGGACGGCGGTCGGCGGGCTCGGCCGGGCCGCCGCAGGTGACCTGCGCCGTGCCCGGATCGGTTACCTCACCGCGGAACCCGGGCTGGTACCAGGCTGCTCGGTCCTGGACAACATCATGTTGCCGCTCGGGCATTCGGCCGATCGGCGGCAGGCCGATTCGCTGATGGACCAGTTGGGTCTCACGCGCGTCGCACACCGCGTTCCGGCGGCGTTGTCGGTGCGGCTGCGCAGGCGCGTCGCGTTGGCGCGGGCACTGGTGATCGACCCGGTGCTGGTGGTCGCCGACGAACCGACCGGCGGCGACCCGGTCGCGCTCGGCTCGTTGGTGCGGTGGCTGCGCGTGCGAGGTCACTGTCTGCTCATCGGTACGCGGGACGCCCGCCCGGTGTCCCGTTGGGCCGACCAACTGCTGCAATTACGTACGGGTCGCCTCGACATGTCCGATTTCTTGGAATGAATTTCGCGATTACCACTGCGTAATGTGACCGTCCGATTCTCGTCCGTTGACAAGGTCCTGGCAAATGGACTAAATTTCATCAGTCCTGCCGCAACTCTGGTTGCGCCGTGGTAGAACCCGAACCAGGGAAACCGGTGGAGGGTTCGCATTGTGACAAGAGTGATTGTCGCCGAGGACATGCACATGGTCCGCGGCGCGCTGGTCGCCTTGCTCGATCGGGAGTCGGATATCGAAGTGGTCGCCGAAGTGGCGATAGGCACTGATGTGCTGCCGGCTGTCCGGAATTTCCGGCCGGATGTGGCCGTCATCGACATCGACCTGCCCGGTCTGGACGGCCTCACGGCCGCGACGCAGATCCACGAGCAGGTGCCAGAGTGCCGCACCCTCATCCTGACCAGCCACGGCCGGCCGGGCACGCTGCGCAGGGCGTTGTTGGCCAAGGTGTCCGGCTTCATCCTGAAGGACGCGCCGGCCCGCCAGCTCGCCGACGCCGTGCGGGTCGTCGCGCTCGGCGGCCGGGTGATCGACAGCGAACTAGCGCTGGACGCGTGGAACTGGCCGGACTGCCCGCTGACCCGACGCGAGCTGGAAGTACTCCAAATGGCCGCACACGGCAATGGAGTCGCCGAGATCGCCGGCAAGCTTTACCTGACCACCGGCACGGTGCGCAACTACCTGCGAACGATTGCCGGCAAACTCAACGCTCGCAACAGGGTCGACGCCATCCGGATAGCCCAGGAAGCCGAATGGCTGTGACCTGAAACCGATTCACACAGCCGACTGGTCCTTCACGGCCGGCAGCGGGATGTGCACCAGCAGCCGGAACCGGTCGTCGTCGGTGGTCTCCGCGGTCAGCCGACCGCCGATCGCCGTGACCCGCGCGGACAGGTTGTCCAGGCCACTGCCGCTGTTGACGTCGATGTCGGGCTGTTCCCCCGGCAACATCATCGGGCTGCGCCGCGCGCCGTCGTTGATCACTTCCACGGTCACCGCGGCATCGTCCTGGCGCACCAGAATGTCGCAGTGCTTGGCCTTGCTGTGCCGCAACACGTTCGTGACGCTCTCCCGCAACACGATCGCGAGCAGGGTCCGCACGTGCACCGGCAGGTTCTGGTATTCAAGGCGAACGTTTGCCTCGATGTCGGCGGCCAACAGAATGGACTCGGCCGACCGTGTCTCGGCTTCCAGCGACAACTCCCGGTACCCCCGTGCAACCGATCGCACATCGGTAAGCGCCTGTCTGGAGATCCGCAGCAGTTCGACGAGTTGCTGTTCGGTGGCGTCCGAGTTCTCCTGCACAAGCTGATGGGCCAGCTGGGCTTTCAGGTTGATCGCGGAGATGCTATGCCCCAACAGGTCGTGCAGGTCCCGGGCGAACCGCAGCCGTTCCTCGGTGACGGCAAGCGCCGCAAGCTTCGACCGGCTCGTATGCAGTTCGCCGACCACCTCCGCCAGCCGGGTCAGCCCGTACACGACGAGACCCGTGATCACGGTTGACACCGTCGTGTAGACGATGTCGTACACCGCGTTGGTGTAGATCGCCTGTGCGACGCCCATACTGGCGACCACGGCCAGGAACAGCACTGGAGCCACCGGGGCGCGGAACATCAACAGCGTCGTGCCGGCGAGAAAGCCGGGCATGCCGACCCACGCCTGCTTGAACTCCAGCATCGGCAGGTACACCAGGCAGGCCTGCACGGCGACCAGCCCGTACGCGAGCGGGGTGCGCGACCGGTCCGGGCGTGGCCCGAAGTACAGCAGTTGCAGCAACACCAGCGCGACGAGGCAGCCGACGGCCTGTGCGACACCACCCGCGCCGGGATGCGCCGTCAGCACCGTGAGCAGTGCGACGACGGCGAGGCAGACCACGACGGTGCCGACGATCCAGTAGGCCAGTGTGGTGGCCCAGGTCAGGGACGTGGTGCCCGGTGCATGTCGGCCGCGGCTTCCCCCGTCCAGCGTCATCCACATCCCCCTTCGATCCTGAACACACGACGGCCGGCGGCGAATCGAGTGTGCCCCGTCCCGGGTACGAGGACAATAAGTACACAAATTGTTTGATCCGATCTTAGGGTAGTTCGGGACGAAATGTGTTCGGTTGGCTACAGATGCGTGATGTGCCGGCTTACAGGAATATCGGGAAGCGATTCAGTTCCCGGTACGCCGTCGGGCCGGGCAGCCGGCCGAGCGTGACGGGCACGTCGAACAGCCGTCCCGGTGCGAACCGCGTCCAGAAACCGCGCAGGCCGGGCACGATCACCTTGACGACGGGCAACCCGACATCCGGCTGGGTCTGGTCGAGGACCAGCAGTTCCAGCCCGGTGACCCGCAACTTCGCGTGTATCGCGTCGATGTCGGCCACGATGTCCGCCGCCGGCCGGTACCCGTAGTCGGCTGGGGTCGCGGCCGGCACCGTCGGGTCTGGCGCCAGGTACGGCTGGTTGGCGATGGTCGCGTCACGCCACCACCGGACCGCGTCCGGATCGCCGTGCCGGTACCGGCCGTCGTCGGACGTGTCCACCACCGCCGGCATCAGCTGGTTCAGCTCACTGACACAGCGGCGTAGGGCGACCGCGGGATCGGGATGGGCGCCGAAGCCGAGCATGATGTCCTCGTGCGGCCCGGCCGTCCGGCGGGACAGCGCGGCCATCGCCGGCACACCGAGGTCCGACGTCACGTCGAGGACCCAGACCTCCCGGCCCAACTCGGTGTGCAGCGCGCACATGTGCGTCACCCAGTGGTCGCCGAACGCCTCGATGTCCACGGCGCGCTGCCGGGTCCGGTTGTACCACCAGATCGCGACGGCGTCGCGCTCCACCAGTTCGAGCAGTCCGTGCAGCACGGCGTCCTCGACGCTGCTGCCGGCCGCGTTCCCGTTGGAGTCGGCCCGCAACTGGCTGGCACCCGGGGTCCGCGGGCCGCCGTAGTAGAGCAGTGCGGTCGGCAGCAGCCGGTGCCGTTGCTGGGTCAGCGACCACACCGGCGTCCAGTTGCGCACCACCGTCTCGTCGAACGGATCGCACACCCGTTGGAACGGTCCGTGTGCCGCGTTCCACGTTGCCCGGTCGGTGTACTGACGCGGGTCGTACAACTGGCAGGTGTCCGGGTGGATCGCCTCGTCGTCGAATTGCCGGTAGCTTTCCCGGATCGTGGCCTCGTCGCCCCTTGCGTGACCGCAGTAGCGTTCCAGCGCCTCGCACAGCGCGCTCACCTCGGCGTCCAGCCTGGTCACGCCCTTGCCGCTGCTCTCCGTCCGCAGCGCGGATCGCAGTCCGGCAAGGCCATTGGTGCGCAGTGCGTGATTCGGGCCGGCCCGGAAGGAGTTGAACGACGCAGGACCGCGCGGATCCCGGCTGATCTCCTTGATCAGGCCGGTGACCGGGCTGATCAGGTGCCCGTAGTCGGCAAGCACCTGCTCCGGCGGGTTCGCGCGCCGCGCCCCGACGTTGCTCCCGGACGGCCGGCGCGAAGCCAGCACGACGGGCTGGAACGCCTTGCGGCGCACCAGATCCGGGTCGCCGCAGTAGACGCACTGCGGTCGCCGCCGCACCTGGTGGAACCGTCCGGTCAGGTCGACGCTGTCCAGCGTCCACACCGCTTCCTGGTTGGCGTGCCGGTGGCCGGCCAGCCACTTCGTCGCCTCCAGCGCCACAAGGTGCGCCGCGGCGCCGGCCAGCGGCGGGATCGTCGCCCCCGGGCGGGGGACCGGGCCGTCCCGGCCGAGTGCCGCCTGCACGTGTGCCTCGGCCTGCCGGTTGCCCCACAGCCGGGTCGCCAGACAGTGCCAGCACGCGCCGTGCTGACGGAAGATCGGTCCGAGCCATGCCTGGGTGCCGGTCGGTTTGGCCAGCAGCCACGGCAATCCGGCCAAACGGTGCGTCGCGTCGACGACGGCGAGCTCCGGCGCGAGATAGTCCTCGCACAGCACGACGGTCAGGCCGTGCTCACCGGGCAGG
>DATBCR010000068.1:0-6234 GCA_036270375.1 Pseudonocardiaceae bacterium
CGTTACGCAAGGCGTCTTACTGCCCGCCTGCCGCCGGGCTATCGTCCGTGACGGAGGTGATTCGGATGAGGTTGCTGACCTTGGTGGCCGCCGTTCTGATGGCGGTCGGTCTGCTGTTGATCCTTGGTGCCGGCGTGTCGTCGGCCGCGACCGCGATTGAATACGGGCTGCTCTGACTCCTTCCGGTCAGAACAGCTCGACGCAGTCGAAGCTGACTCCTGGGCTGAGGAAGGCGGTGCCGCTGTCACCGCTGACGATGGAGATCTTCATCGTGTTGGTGCCCGTCACGAACGCGCTGGCGGGCACCTGATAGGTGAACAGCGCTTCGTTGCCCCGGTACGTGCCGATGGTGAGGCTGCGGGATTTCGGCTGCGTCGACGGTGACGGTATCGAGGACGTCCAGTTGTTGACCGAGATCTGCGGCCGGCCGTTGTTGTAGGCGGCGCTGAGCCCGATCCGGACCGTGCGGGCGGCGAGTTGGCCCGATGACAGCGTGAAGCTGACCGTCGTCGGGTTGTTCACGCCGATCCATTGGTACGCCGGGAAGTCGCTCGTCGAGCTGGCGCCGACCACATACGTCGTTGGTCCCCAACTGGCCATTCTGGTGTCCGACGGGTGCATGGTGGTCAGGTTGTTCGAGTTCTTGAACGAGGTCGGTGCCCCGTCCCACGTACCGATCCGGAAGATCGCGGTGGGCGTCGTGAACGTCGACGTGATGTTCTGGCCGCTGTTGGTCGACCCGGCGTTCACCGTCACCGATCGTGTCGCTACCGGGAGTTCGTTCTGGTACAGCGTTTGCGTGTAGGTGCCCGGTTTCATCGCCGGGCTGGTGAAATTGCCGTCGGACGCGCTGATGACCCAGTACTGAGCCTGCCCGTTCGCGAATCCCACCACCGAACCGCCTGGCACCCCGACAGCTTTGCCGGCCACGAAACCACGGCCGGACAACGGCACCGCGCCCTGTAGGCCGAGCGAGTACATGAAAGTCAGGTCGGGTGCCGCCGGCACGCTGCCGTCGGTGATGATCAACGCGTATGGGCCGTTCAGCACACCCAGCCGTTGGTTCTCGGTGTCGTTGTGTCCCGACCACATGTAGTTGTAGAGCTGGATGGTGGTGCTGCCCTGCTGTTCGATATCGCGGAAGAACGGCCCGCCCGAGCTGCTTTCCCGATTGCCGTAGTCCATGAAAGCGCCGACACCGTTGCCCGTGACACCACGCGGAGTCAGGTTGATGGCCTGCCGGTTGCCATAGTATTTCGACCGGGTCTGGCCATTGACCAGGAACACGTCCGAGGATTCGATCGCGGTGCCGCCGTTGACGTCGGCGTCGGTGTTCATGTTGGTGATCACACCGCGGTCGAACTCCTGTATCCAGCGCAGTTCGCCGGCGCCGTTGTTGTCCACGATCGTCGCCATGTAGATGGCCGAGTCGCCGTTCCTGGCCACCAGGTAGTGGTGGATCACACCGCTGCCGTACCAGTTGGTGGCCGATTCCGTAATAACAATGATGTTCCCGTTCTGCACGGCGGTCACCGTCGCGCCGCTGCCAAGGCCGGATTCCACGTGCGAGAACCTGGACTGGCTCTGCAGCTCGACACCGTTGCGCCGCAACGAGGTCAGGTCACCGTTGGACTGCCTTATCTTGAACACCAGCCCGGCGCCGGTGTCCACCGTGAAGAATCCGCCGCTGTTGGTGAGGCCGAACGTGGACGCCGAAGCCTGGCTGCTCAGCAGGCCGCTCGCGCCGAGTGCGAGACCGCCGGCGCCGATCGCGGTGAGAAACGTGCGGCGAGCGAACGGCTCTGCCATGACGTGCTCCCTTTCCAGACCGGACGGATCAGTTCATGGCGCATACGGTGTTGTTGAGGAAGAACGCGGTCGGTGCCGGATCCTGGCCGGTGTCTGTGCCGTTGAAACCGATGCTGACCGTGCCGCCGCTCGCGGCGATCGTGCTGTTCCAGCTCAGGTTGGTCACCGTGACCGCCTGCCCGGTCTGCGACCAGGTACCGCTCCAACCGGACTGCACCCCTTCGCCGGCCGCCGGCCAGGTGAACGTCAGAGTCCACCCGTTGACGGCGGTGGCGGCACGGTTGGTGATGGTGACACCGGCGCTGAAGCCGCCCGACCAGCTACTGCTGACCGTGTAGTGCACCGCGCACATGCTGCTCGCCGGTGGTGGCACGGTGAACGTGGCCGGCGCGGACGGCAGGGACGGGTTCCCCTTGCTGTCCACCGCGACGACGTCGTAGGTGTAGCTCGCGCCGATAGTCAGTCCAGTGACGTTGACCGTCGTGCCGCTCGTGGTGGTGACAAGCGCACTGCCGCCGCTGTTCTGTTGGAAGACCTGGTAACTGGCGACCGGGTTGCTGCCGGGGCTGGCCGCCGACCAGCTCAGTGTCGCGCTGCCGGACGTGTTGCTCGACGTGCTCGACGTCAGGTTCGACACCGTTGGCTGCCCGGGTGCGCCCGGCGCGGTCACGCCTGTGCCGCCGCTGCCGGGAATCTGGATGACGGTCAGCGAATAGGGCGCGACCGTGACCGAGGCCGCGGACGACTGTGTCGCACTGGTGATCGTGGTGGCGTTGTTGCCCAACGTGAACACGGTTGGCGTGCCGGCTGGGGTGAAGTTGTTGTACGACAGGTTGACCGTGTGCGTACCGCTGGGATCCTCGTTGTCGATCAGCACGTTCAATCCACCACCGGCGCGGCGGACCGCGTGCGTGCGCACCAGCGGGTCACTCGACGTGGAGTTGACCATCGTGTCGCCGGCCGACCCGAGTTTGGTCATCATCTCGATCCCGTAGTACGGCGCGAACGGCGTGTTCACCGCCGGCTCTGTGACGCCGCTTCCGTTGCCGCCGCTGGAGAAGACGCCCTGATCACCGAAATCCTGCGCGCCGCCGACGGTGCTCGGCGTACCCGGTCCGTTGTGCTCGTCCCAGTAGTCCACATTGGTCACACCGTTCTCCAGCCAGGACATGTACATGTCCGGGGCGAACAGCGCGGCCGGCTGGGTGTCCAGGGCGATCGTGGTGTTCGTCTCGGTGACGACCAGCTTCACCTTCGACGGGTCGATGCCGGCGAACTGGCTGATCTCACTGTGCACAGTGGACACGATGCCGGCGATGTCGGTGGGGTCGGTCAGCATTCCGGCCGCGGTCGAGCCGCCGGGGTAGTAGTGCAGGATGACGCAGTCGGTCTTGGCGCCCAGCGTCGACAACACGGTCTGGTTCCACGACTTCGGGCTCGTGGTCGCGTTGGTGACGTTGTCCGGCCAGAATCCGGGTGTGGTGAGCACTGCGCACACGTGGATGTTCGGGTTCACGGCCTTCATCGCGGAGATGTAGCTCAGCACGCCGGTCGCGTAGGTGGCCGGGCCGCAGCCGAAGGTCTGCGCGGGCTCGCTGCCGATCGTCACCGGTTTGCCGGACGAGTCGGTGCAGTGCGCGTCGGCCTCCCATTGCGCGCCGTAGGTTCCGTTGCCGTAGACCTCGTTGCCGACTTCCCAGTAGTTGATGCCGAAGTTGTTGGTGACGTCCGCGTTCTGGACCCACGCCGCGGCCAGCGTCGGGGTGCCGGTGCCGTAGTTGGTGATGATGACCGGATTCGCGCCGGTCGCCGTCGCGGTCTGCATGAAGTTGGCGAAGCTGGTGTTCGGCGCGTCGAATCCGCCCTGGGCGACGTTGGTCTGCCAGTTGAAGATGTCGCCGTACGAGCCGCCCGGATAGCGCAGCGCGTCGATCCCGGCGGCCTTGATCAGCGGCGGGATCGCGGTGTCGTTCATGTGACTGTCGTAGACGGCCGTGTTCAGGCCGATCGCGTTCGACGGAATCGTGCCGAGCCCCGCCGTCGCGTTGACGGTGACTGTGTCGGTCGAGGTGGCCGCCGTCGACCCGGTCGCGAGGAATCCGGTCAGTAGGGCCGATCCGAGCACCGCCGCACCGAGCCCGGCCATCAGTCTTCCCGTTACGCCGATCATGTGGACCATCCCCTTCCCGTTACCGCTTTTTCGGGCATACAGGCAGTCCAGGGACGTGTCCAGGAGCCGGACGACCTTGTGCGCGGCCGGCCGGGACCAGGTCGTCGTCGAACCTCTGTCGAACGGGCATGTCAGGACCGGACGGCCGCACGAACCGCTGTTGACGTGGAATTTTTAACCGTGATGAAACTTTCGGACCGTCAGTGGATCGTCCGGCCGGCCGCTTGACAACCGGAGTACGGGGGACAAGATGGAGATGTTCTTTGCTGTTCGCTCTTGTTCTACTCTGCGCACCTCTGTCTGATGTCGAGGAAACCATGGACCGGACACCGATCACCGAAACCAGCGGACCCACTCGCCGGCAGGTGCTGAGCGGGGTCGGTGTCGGCGTCGGAGCGGCCGCGCTGGCGACCGTCCTCGCACCGGCGGCACGAGCGGCCGACGCCCTCGGCGCGCTGGCCGCCGAATCGGTCCACCGATCGACCAACATCGGGGTGGGCTGGAAGTTCGCGCTCGTCAACGCCGACGACATCACCGATCCGACCGGCGCGTTCGCCAACGCGCCGGACCCCGGATTCGACGACACCGGTTGGCGCACGGTCGACCTGCCGCACGACTGGAGCATCGAGCTGACACCGGTGCAGCGGCCGAACACCAGCAGCTCAAGCGGTTTCTTCCAGGGCGGCCTCGGCTGGTACCGCAAGACGTTCACGCTCCCCCCGGCCATGGCCGGCAAGCGGGTATCCATCGAGTTCGACGGCGTCTACTCCAACGCCTTCGTCTACCTCAACGGCCAACTGCTCGGCAACCACCCCTACGCGTACACGGGTTTCAACTTCGACCTCACCGCGGGACTGCACACCGACGGCGTCACGCCGAACGTCATCGCGGTCAAGGCACAGAACCAACTGCCGAGCAGCCGGTGGTACTCGGGTAGCGGGATCTACCGCAACGTCCACCTCGTCGTGACCGACCCGGTGCACGTCGCGCGGGCCGGCACTTTCGTCACCACGCCCGACCTGGCCACCACGATCGCCGCCGGCTACGCGAACGTCCTGGTGGACACCCAGGTCGCGAACGACACCGGCGCGTCGGCGTCGGTCGAGGTGCGCACCACGGTCAGCGACGCGGCGGGTCGCGTGGTCGCGCGTGCCGCCACACCGGTCGTGGTCGCCGGCGGGGCAATCGCGACCGGTGTGGTCACCATGCGGATCACACACCCGACCCTGTGGGCGACCGACAATCCGCACCTGTACGAGTTGCGTACGGAGATCGTGGTGGACGGCGAGATCACCGACACGACAACGACGACGTTCGGCGTCCGCAACGCCGCGTTCGACCCGAACGCGGGATTCGTTCTCAACGGCCGGCCGACGAAGCTGTACGGCGTCGACCTGCACGCCAGCCAGGGCCCGCTGGGCGCGGTGATCAACACCGACGCGCTGGATCGCCAGATGCGGCTGATGAAAAGCATGGGGGTCAACGCGCTGCGGACCGCGCACAACCCGCCCGCGCCGGAACTCGTCGGCGTCTGCGAGCGGCTCGGCATCGTGATGATGGTCGAGGCGTTCGACTGCTGGCACACCGGAAAGGTCGCCTTCGACTACCACATCTACTTCGACCAGTGGAGCCAGTCCGACATCACCGAAATGGTGAACGCGCACAAGAACTCGCCCTCGGTCGTGCTGTGGTCGATCGGCAACGAGACACCGGACACCGGGCGGACGGCCGGCCCGGCGATCGCGGCCCGGCTGATCAGCGCGATCAAGGCGGTCGACACGACGCGTCCGATCGTGATGGGCTCGGACCGGTACCGCAGCGTGCCGTCGCCCGGTTCGCCCGCCGACCAGATCCTGCGCCAGCTCGACGGTCTCGGCCTGAACTACAACACCGCGATGTCCATCGACAGCCTGCATGCCAAGTACCCGGACAAGTTCTTCTTCGAGTCCGAGTCCTCGTCGGAGACGTCGACCCGCGGCGTCTACCAGGAACCGCAACTGTTGAACACCGGCGAGAACTACACCCCGGGCCGGCGCGCCACCTCGTCCTACGACAACAATCTCGCGTCCTGGACGATGAGCGGGGAGTACTCGCTGAAGAAGGACCGGGACCGGAAGTTCTTCCTCGGTCAGTTCCTCTGGTCCGGTCAGGACTACATCGGCGAACCGACTCCCTACGACGTGTTCCCCGTCAAGGCGTCGTTCTTCGGCGCGACGGATACCGCCGGCCTGCCGAAGGACGCCTTCCATCTGTTC
>DATBCR010000069.1:0-5339 GCA_036270375.1 Pseudonocardiaceae bacterium
CCGGCTGCCGTTCTCCTGGATGGGCGTCACCCTGCACGCCTTCGGCGCCGATTCGCTGCGGGTTCGGTTGCGGCAGGTCGGATCGGACGCGCTCGCCCTCACCATCGCGGATCCGTCCGGCCAGCCGGTCGCCACCGTCGAGTCGCTGGCGATGCGCCGGGTGTCGGCTGATCAACTGCACGATGCCGGCCCCCGAACCGCCGATTCGATGTTCCGGGTCGACTGGACACCCATCGAGCCGCAACCGGTGCCGGACAACGGCCAGTGGGCGGTCGTCGGACCGGACGATGCGAAACTGGGCGTGCGGCTCGGCGCGACCGGACCACTGCGGGCGTACCAGGATCTGGCCGAGCTGTTCGCGGCCGTCGATGCCGGCGCCACCGTGCCGGACGTGGTGTTCGCGCCATGCTCCCAACCGGAATCGACTGACCTGCCGGCCGCCGTGCGGGCCGCGACCGGGCACACACTCTCTATCGTGCAGCGCTGGCTCGCCGACGACAGGTTCGGCGAATCGCGGCTGGTGTTCGTCACATCCGGGGAACTGACCGATGGCGCGCTCTGGGGCCTTGTCCGCTCCGCCCAGACCGAGAACCCGGACCGTTTCCTGCTGGTGGACGTCGACGGATGCGAGTCGTCACAGCTCGCCGTCCCGACCGTGCTCGCCAGCGGCGAAACCCAACTGCTGATCCGCGACGGCCAGCCGCGGGCGGCACGCCTGGTGCGGGCCGACTCCGGTGCCGTACTCGTCGCACCGAGGGGGCCGTGGCGGCTCGACGTCACCGAGAAGGGCACGCTGGCCAACCTGGCGCTCGTCCCGACGACGAACGAGCCGCTCGCCGAAGGCCAGGTGCGGATCGCGGTCCGGGCGGCCGGTGTGAACTTCCGCGATGTCCTCAACGCGCTCGGCATGTATCCGGGCGAGGCAGGGCCGCTCGGGCTTGAGGGTGCGGGCGTCGTCACCGAGGTCGGGTCCGGTGTGGACGGTCTGGTGCCCGGTGACCGGGTGCTTGGCATGTTCGCGGGCGCGTTCGGCCCGGTCGCGGTCGCGGATCACCGGATGGTGGCACGCATTCCGGACGGCTGGTCGTTCACCGAGGCCGCCGCGGCGCCGATCGTGTTCCTCACCGCTTACTACGCCCTCGTCGATCTGGCCCGCGTCCAGCCCGGCGAAGCGGTCCTCGTGCACGCGGCGGCAGGCGGCGTCGGCATGGCGGCCGTGCAACTGGCCAAACATCTGGGCGCCGACGTCTACGGCACCGCCAGCCCAGGCAAATGGGACGCGGTCGGGCTGCCAGACGACCGGATCGCGTCGTCGCGCACGCTCGACTTCGAGGCCGCCTTCCGTGCCGCGACCGGCGGCCGTGGCGTGGACGTGGTACTGGACTCGCTGGCCAAGGACTTCGTCGACGCATCGCTGCGGCTGCTGTCGCGTGGTGGCCGGTTCCTGGAGATGGGCAAGACCGACATCCGGGATCCCGAGCAGGTCGCGGCCGACCATCCGGGCGTGGACTACCGGGCGTTCGACCTGATCAATGCTGGCCCGGACCGTATCCGCGAACTCCTCACGGAAGTACTGGCCCTGTTCGCCCAGGGTGTGCTGCGGCCGTTGCCGGTCACCGCGTGGGACGTCCACCGGGCGCCTGAGGCCTTCAAACACCTGCAGCAGGCCAAGCACGTCGGCAAGGTCGTGCTCACCCTGCCAACCCCGATCGACCCGGACGGCACCGTGTTGATCACCGGCGGGACCGGTGGGCTCGGTGGTCTGGTCGCCCGGCATCTCGTTGCCACACATGGTGTCCGGCATGTGCTCCTGGCCAGCCGGCGCGGCCAGGATGCCGACGGCGCCGCCGAACTGGTCGCCGAGTTGGGCGACGCCGTGACCATCGCTGCCTGCGATGTCGCGGACCGGAACGCGTTGGCCTCGTTGCTCGCGGACATCCCGGCCGAACATCCGCTGACCGCCGTCCTGCACACCGCTGGTGTCCTTGACGACGGCGTTGTCGGCTCGCTCGACGCGGACCGGCTGGACCGGGTGCTGCGGCCCAAGGTCGACGCCGCCGTGCACCTGCACGAGTTGACCAAGGACGCCGATCTCGCCGCGTTCGTGCTGTTCTCGGGTGCGGCCGGCCTGTTCGGCGGTGCGGGGCAGGGGAACTACGCCGCCGCGAACGCGTTCCTGGACGGATTCGCCGCGCACCGCAGGGCCGGCGGCCGGCCGGCGGTCGCGCTGGCGTGGGGTCCGTGGGCCGCGTCGGTCGGCATGACCAGCCAGCTCACCGACGCGGACCTGACCAGGATGGCGCGGGCCGGCATGCTCCCGCTCACCCCGGAACTCGGCCTTGCCCTGCTGGACGCGGGATTGACGTCGGGCGAGCCGGCGCTGGTGCCGATGCGCGTGGACACCACCGCACTCCGCCGGCACACGACGGTGCCGCCGCTGTTCCGGGCACTGGTGACCACATCGCCGGCCCGCCGCACGGCGTCGACCACGACAGCGCCGGTGACCCTGCGCAGCCGGCTCAGCGCATTGTCCACAACGGACCGTGAGCAACTGCTCGTGGACGAGGTGTGCGCGCAGGTTGCCGTGGTGCTCGGGCATTCCTCCGGCGCGGACATCGACCAGGACCGGGCGTTCACCGACCTGGGCTTCGACTCGCTGACCGCCGTCGAACTGCGCAACCGTCTCAACGCGGTCACCGAGATCCGGCTGCCGGCCACCGTGGTCTTCGACTATCCGACGGTCACCGAACTGGCCGGCTACCTGCGCAACCTGTTGGTACCAGAGGAAACCACCACTGGAGAAGAAGCCGTCGACACCGAAGTCGCCGACGCGACCGCGGACGAACTGTTCGACCTGATCGACAAGGAGTTCGGCAGTGGCGGATGAGCGGAAGCTGCTGGATTACCTCAAGCGGGTCACCACCGACCTGCGTGTGGCCAACCAGCGGCTGCGGGAGGTCGAGGAACGGGACAGCGAACCGGTCGCGGTGATCGGCATGAGCTGCCGGTTCCCCGGCGGGGTCCGGTCGCCGGAAGACCTGTGGCGGCTGGTGGCGGCCGGCGGCGACGGGATGTCCGGCTTCCCGACCGACCGCGGCTGGCCGGCGGAGCTGTACTCGACCGACCCTGGCGAGACCGGCACCAGTTACGTCCGCGAAGGCGGTTTCGTCTACGAGGCGGCCGAATTCGACCCGGCGTTCTTCGGCATGAGCCCACGGGAGGCGCTGGCCACCGATCCGCAACAGCGGCTGCTGCTGGAAACCGCGTGGGAGGCGTTCGAGCGAGCCGGGATCGACCCGTTGTCGTTGCGCGGCAGCCAGGCTGGTGTGTTCGTCGGCGCCGCATCCACCGGCTACGGGTCCGGGCTGGCCGCGCTGCCGGAGGGCGTCGAGGGGCACCTGCTCACCGGCAATTCGACCGCTGTGATCTCCGGTCGGGTCGCCTACATCCTCGGCCTGAAGGGCCCCGCCGTCACCGTGGACACGGCGTGCTCGTCGTCGCTGGTGGCGTTGCACTGGGCGGTCAAGTCCATCCGGGCCGGCGAGTGCTCGATGGCGCTGGTGGGCGGCGTGACGGTGATGTCGACGCCGGGCATGTTCCTTGAGTTCAGCCGGCAGCGCGGTTTGGCGCCGGACGGCCGGTGCAAGCCGTTCGCGGCCGGTGCCGACGGCACGGGGTGGTCCGAGGGTGTCGGTGTCGTGCTCGTCGAGCGGCTGTCCGACGCGGTCGAGCACGGCCACCCGGTGCTTGCGGTTGTCCGTGGCTCGGCGGTCAACTCCGACGGCGCGAGCAACGGGCTGACCGCGCCGAACGGACCGTCGCAGCAGCAGGTCATCCGGGCGGCGCTGCACAGCGGTGGGCTGGCACCGTCCGATGTGGACGTTGTGGAGGCGCACGGCACCGGGACCGTCCTTGGCGATCCGATCGAGGCGCAGGCTTTGCTCGCGGCGTACGGGCAGGACCGGGACTCGCCCCTGTGGCTGGGGTCGGTGAAGTCGAACCTCGGGCACACCCAGGCGGCTGCGGGTGTCGCCGGGGTGATCAAGATGGTGTTGGCGCTGCGCAACGAGATGCTGCCGAAGACCCTGCACGTGGACGAACCGTCGCCCAAGGTGGACTGGGCGTCCGGCGACGTCCGGCTGCTGACCGAGCAGCGGCCATGGCCCGGTGGGGACCGGCGGCGGCGGGCGGGGGTGTCGTCGTTCGGGATCAGCGGGACGAACGCGCACGTCATCCTTGAGGCCTACGACGAACCCGCGCCGGAGCCGACCAAGCACGACGGGCCGGTGCCGCTGGTGGTGTCCGGGCGGTCGGCGGAAGCCGTGCGGGCACAGGCGTTGCGGCTGAGCGAACATCTGCGGTCACATCCGGATGTGTCGTTGGCGGATGCCGGACTGTCGTTGGCCACCACCAGGTCCGCGTTCGAGCACCGTGCCTTCGTCGTCGCCGGCACGGCGACCGACGCGGCGGGCGCTTTGGTGCGGGTCGACAGTGGTGTGGCGCAACGTAAGCCGGGCAAGCTGGCGTTTCTGTTCACCGGACAGGGCGCGCAACGCGTCGGCATGGGCCTGGCACTGTACGAGGCGTTTCCCGTGTTCGCGCAGGCCTTTGACGAGGTGTGTGCCGAGTTCGGCGGTCCGCTGCGGGAGGTGATCCGGTCTGGTGACGGGCTGGACCGGACCGAGTTCACGCAGCCGGCGTTGTTCGCCGTCGAGGTCGCGTTGTTCCGGCTCGTCACGTCCTGGGGGCTTCGGCCGGATTGTGTTGTCGGGCATTCGATCGGCGAGTTGTCGGCGGCGCATGTGGCCGGGGTGCTGTCGCTGGCGGATGCGTGCACGTTGGTGGCGGCGCGCGGGCGGCTGATGCAGGCCCTGCCGGCCGGCGGGGCGATGGTCGCGGTCGCGACCACGGTGGATGACGTGCCGGATGGCGTCTGTGTCGCGGCGGTCAACGGCCCGGACTCGACGGTTCTGTCGGGTGACGAGGACGCGGTGTTGGCCTTCGTCGAGCGGCTGGGCTGCAAGAGTCGGCGGCTGTCGGTGTCGCACGCGTTCCACTCGCACCTGATGGACCCCATGTTGGCCGAGTTCAGCCGCGTGGCGACTCGGCTTACGTTCGGAGAACCAGAGATTCCGATGCTGGGCGACGTGACGAGCCCCGCCTATTGGGTGCGGCAGGTGCGGGACACCGTCCGGTTCGCCGACTGCGTGCGCACCCTGGCGGGCCGCGGTGTCGGTCGGTTCGTGGAGCTTGGCCCGGACGGCACGCTGTCCGGGCTGGTCAGGGCGATCGTGCCGGACGCGACGGTGGTGCCTGTGCTGCGCGCGAACCGATCCGAA
>DATBCR010000070.1:0-11948 GCA_036270375.1 Pseudonocardiaceae bacterium
GTGGCCTGGATTCGCCGATTACCGGTGGCGAATAGGACTGGCGGTCGCCGTAAATGTCCTCGGCCTCGATCAGGTATTTCGACTCGTGTTCCTGGTCTTCCGGCTCGTCCGCACGATTGGCCCGTCGGGCGGACGGCACCATCGTGGTGAACCTGGGAGTGGCTGACGTTCCGCCGCGATCGGACCGGTCGTGTGCCGGGTTCGACGTCTGGCCCGGGACCGAGTCGGCCGTGCCCGGTTCGACCGTCGCACTGGACGGTGCCGTCGGTGCCGTGGATGTCGTCGATGCGGCTGACGGTGAAGTCGACTCGCCAGCGGCGAAGGGCGTGCGAGCGGACTCGGGCTCACCGGACACCGTTGCCGGGGAACCGCCTGGCTTGACCGACGTGCGCGGCGCGGTCGGTTCGGCCGCCGAGGCACCACTGGACTCGGCGTCCGCCGCCACCGACTCCGAACTCCCGGTCGGCGAGGTCCGAGCAGTCCGACCAGTCCGAGCGGTCCGAGCAGTTCCAGGCGACGAACCCACGCCGGACTCCTCGGCCGAAACCCCGCCACGCCCGCCGGAAACCCCACGTGGCACCCGGCGAATCGACTCCGTCACGCGAACCTGTCCCCGTGCCGCGACCCCGGTGATCGGCGACGTGTCCACCCGCAGCACCGGTGGCTCGCCGAACTCGCCAAGCGTGCTCGTGTTGTCCGTGGTGCCGGCCTCGTACTGCGCCATCACCTGGAACGCCTGCTGTGCCGCGACCTGGCTGGCCGCCTCCGCCACCTCGAAGTCCACCTGGGCCGTCACCAACTGGGGTATCGGGCCGGCCGGGGTCGGAATGGGCACCGGTGCCGGCATGTCCGCCCGTGCCTTGCTCAGCAGGTCACCCTGCAGCTCGGTGCTGATCCGCATGACGTCCGCCGCGCCCGATGCCTGTTGTGCCCACTCGCCAAGCGGACCGATCGCGTCGCGTGCGCTGTCGCCGGCCGTGCCGACCCAGGACGCGCCGGACGCCGCGATCCCGGCGTTGATGTCCTGCTGGATGTCCGACAGGGCGCCGGCCATCGTGGACCAGCGGTCGGCGGTCGCGCCGGCAGCGGCGACGCCCGGTCCGGAGTGCAGCATGTCGTACAACTCCTGGTGGCTGTAGCCCTGCCACCGGTTGCCCGACCCGTTGTCAAGGCCCACCGTGCGTTCCCTCCGCGTGCTCCCCCGCCGGACGAGTGGTCAACCTCCCTGGGCGCCGAACGACGCAGTGTTACCGGACTCGACGACCTGGTACTCCTGCGCGACCTGCTGTAACGCGTCCGACGCCGACTTCAACCGCTGCTGGTACGCGCGCAGCACGTTGAGCGCCGAGTCGGGGTCGTCCACCGAGCGGTTGTTGAAGTCGGTGGCCGCGTTCGCGCTGACCGGGTCGCCGGCCCATGGGCTGACCCGTACCCCCGTCATGGCCAGTTCGATCTGCTGGTCGAGCTTGGCCATCGCCCCGTCGAACACCTTTCGCAGGTGCGGCAGCGATTCCCGGTCCACTCGCAATGTGGCGTGGCCGGCCAGGGCCGGAATGCTCGGCACCTGGCCACCCGAGCCGGTGCTGTTCGACGGCACGGCGACCTCCCCGGGGACGACTTGGCTGCGCACATCACTGTAGCCATCACGCGTGAGCACACAGTGTTTCGACGGTGAACAACCCTCGGGTGGACGAATCGTTGCGCGGGACCGCTACTTACAGTCACCGTGCTGTCGCAGGCAGCGTTCAGCCGCGCGCCTTCAGGCTGGTGATCGCCGCCTCGGCCACCCGGCGCGCGCCGAGGCACAGCGTGTCCTGCGGAATCGGCACCGTGTTGCCGCCGTCCCGGAACAGCACGTCGAGGAACTGGTTCTGCGCGGTGTCCACCTCGACGTTGCACGCGTCGTTCAACCCCGGCGTGCGCACCACGACCGCCGGATAGCCGGCCACCGTGACCTGCTGCGTCTGGACCTGGGCCTCGTCGCTGAGCCACACGTCGACGCCCATGTCGAGCACCAACGCCAGCCGCGCCACCGTGCCGCTGTTCAGGCCCCGAATGCTGCACGCCTTGGCCTTGTCGAACGCCTCGTCCACGTACGGCGTCGGGGTGGCGTCCAGGCTCAGGTCGGCGCGCTGGGACGACGTCAGGATCGCGCACGGATTCAGCCCGGTCAGCGCGAGCGTGCCCGGCCGGGGCGGCAACACCGCGGTCGTGGTCGGCGGCGGTTTCACCTTTTGCAACGTCGGCGGGACCGGGTGGTTCGCGGTGAAGATCGGCGAGCCGGAACTGGTCAGCGCGACGCCGACCAGGATGACGAACGCGATCCCGATCGCCGCGATCAGGCGAACCAGATGCGGGCTCCGCATGCCGGACACCGTATCGGCCGCGCCACCCGACCGATACACCCGGTGCCGGACCGGTCACCGTTCATGTCACGTCCTCGCAAGCGCTCGTCGGCGCATTCGCGTACGCGCTGCGAGATGGTTCGCTTGCGTACGTGTTCTGACATGGTTCGCGCTGTGATATGGGTTCACTCGCATACGGGCTGTGACATGGATTCACCTGCGCACGCGCTGTGACATGGGTTCACTCGTATACTGACTGTGGCATGGGTTCACTCGCGTATGCGTTGTGACATGGGTTCACTCGCATACGGGCTGTGACGTGGTTCGCTCGCGGGCTGGCGCTGTGACGTGGTTCGCTCGCGGGGCTCGCTCACGCGCGCGGTGGTGTCACGGCCGGCGTCTTGAGGTGCCGGGTGTGCACGAGCAGGCCGTCCCGTGTGCCCTGCGGCACGAATCCGCACTTCTCCGCCACCCGCCGGGACGGCACGTTCCCGGTCGCGTGCACGTAGTCCACCTGGCGGACGTCCAGTGCGGCTGCCGCGAACCGCAACGCCGCCCGCAGCGCGATCGCCGCGACACCCCGGCCGCGCCACGCCGGTGCCACCCAGCAGCCGGCCTCGGCGAGGCGCCAGTCGTCGGTGAGCCGGATCAGGTCGATCTCGCCGACGAGCACACCGGACGACGGCTCCGCGACGGCCCACGAACAGCGTTCGTCCTGGGTCCACTCGCTGGCCCGCTGCGCGACGTAGGTGCTGGCCTCGGCGAGGTTGTCGATCCGCCATCGGGTCACCCAGCGGCGCAGTTCCGGGTCGGCGAACGCGTCGACCAGGGCCGGGCGGTCGTCGACCCGGTCGTCCGCCCGCAACTGCCGCAGGTAGTAGACGCCCGCGTTGATCTCGACGGGTTCCATCGGGCGGTGACCGGGGCTACCAGCCGCGATTACGCCGTCGGAAGTCCCGGCGCTCCTGCCGGTAGCGCTCCCTGGACATCCGCTTCTGGTGCTTCCACTCGTCGCCCCAGACCGCGCCGCCGACGAGCATCACGGCAGCGGGGAGCAGGAAGAACAGCCACGTGTGGAGACTGAAGAACAACACGACCGCGGCGATACCGGCCAGCGGCACGGCGGCGGCCATTATTCGCTGGCCGAACGGCACCGCCGAGCCGCCCGATCTTGGCACCGGCGCCGAACTCGACACGGGGGCCACCGGTGTCGGCGCCTTCGCCGCGCCGAACGTGGGATGCGGTGCCGGCAGGTCGGTGAACAGCGCGAGCAGCTCGCCTCGGGTCTTGGCGGTGGCCACCTTGGCCGAACGCTCGGCGTACTCGTCGATGTCGAGCCGGCCGGCGCCCATGTGTTCACCGAGCGCGGTCAGCGCGCCCTCCCGCTCGGTGTCCCCGATCCTGATCTCGGATGGTTGTAGGTCGGCCACGTATCCGATGGTACGGCGGATCGGCGTCGGCGGACCGTGACATCCGGCCTATCGATCAGTCCGTGATCTCCAACAGGACCGTGCCCTGCGTCACGGCGTCCCCCGGCGCGACGGCCAAACCGGTCACCGTGCCGGCCTTGTGCGCGGTGACCGGATTCTCCATCTTCATGGCCTCCAGCACGACAACCAGCTCCCCTGCGGCGACCTGCTGCCCGTCCGCGACCGCCACCTTCACGATGGTGCCCTGCATCGGCGCGGCCACCGCGTCACCGGACACCGTCGTGGCCGACTTGCCGCCGGACCGCCGCCGTGGCTTCGCCGTCGCACCGCCGCCACCGAAGCCTGCCATCGCGAGGTCACCCGGCAGCGACACCTCAAGGCGCCGCCCGCCGACCTCGACGACCAGTGTCTGCCGCCGCTGCTCCTCGTCCACGTCGGCCGCGCCTTCGAACGGGGGGATGGTGTTGTCGAACTCGGTCTCGATCCACCTGGTGTGTACGGAAAAACCGTGCTCGTCGCCGACGAACGCCGGGTCCCGCACGACCGCCCGGTGGAACGGCAGCACGGTCGCCATGCCCTCCACCACCAGTTCGTCCAGCACCCGCCGCGCCCGTTCCAGTGCCTGCGTGCGATCGGCCCCGGTGACGATCACCTTGGCCAGCAACGAATCGAACGCGCCACCGATGACACTGCCGGACTCGACACCGGAGTCGATCCGCACGCCGGGACCTTCCGGCGCGACGAACCTGGTCACCGTGCCGGGCGCCGGCAGGAAGTTGCGCCCGGCGTCCTCGCCGTTGATCCGGAACTCGATCGAATGCCCGCGCGGCGTGGGATCTTCCTTGTGCCGCAACGGTTCCCCGGCCGCGATCCGGAACTGCTCGCGAACCAGATCCACGCCTGCGGTCTCCTCGCTGACCGGGTGCTCCACCTGTAGCCGCGTGTTCACCTCGAGGAACGAGATGGTGCCGTCGGTGCCGACCAGGTATTCCACCGTGCCGGCGCCGAAGTAGCCTGCCTCGGCGCAGATCGCCTTGGCGGACGCGTGGATCGTGGCCCGCTGCGCGTCCGTGAGAAACGGCGCGGGTGCCTCCTCGACCAGCTTCTGGTGCCGCCGCTGCAGCGAGCAGTCCCGGGTGCCGACCACGATCACGTTGCCGTGCTTGTCCGCGAGTACCTGCGCCTCGACGTGCCGTGGCTTGTCAAGGTAGCGCTCGACGAAACACTCGCCACGGCCGAACGCGGTGACCGCCTCACGCACCGCCGACTCGAACAGCTCGGGGATCTCCTCGCGCGTCCGCGCCACCTTCAGGCCACGGCCGCCACCGCCGAACGCCGCCTTGATCGCCACCGGCAGCCCGTGTTCGTCGGCGAACGCGATCACCTCGGCCGGGCCGGCCACCGGTTCGCTGGTGCCGGGCACGAGCGGGGCACCGGCGCGGGTCGCGATGTGCCGTGCGGTCACCTTGTCGCCGAGGTCGCGGATGGCCTGCGGGTCCGGGCCGATCCACACCAGACCGGCGTCGATCACGGCCTGCGCGAAGTCCGCGTTCTCGGACAGGAAGCCGTAGCCGGGGTGCACCGAGTCCGCGCCGGCCCGCTTCGCCACGTCCAGCAGCTTGTCCACCGCGAGATACGTGTCACCCGGCGTCGTGCCGTCCAGCGCGAACGCCTCGTCGGCCTGCCGCACGAAGGGGGCGTCGCGGTCCGGGTCGGCGTAGACGGCGACGCTGGCCAGCCCGGCGTCCCGGCACGCGCGGATCACCCGCACGGCGATCTCGCCTCGGTTGGCGACCAGGACCTTGCGCAACGACGCATGCTGTCCGACAACGGTCGGCTCGGGCACGCCTACCTCCTCGATGACAGGTGCCGCCCACTTCGGCAACCTGGCCGGATGGGCTTGCCCGGGAGTTTACGGACCGAGGGAAGCGCTGGACCGAGAGCAACCTCACCCGCTCCCGAGCCGTCTCATGCAGGGTACGGGCGTGCTGGTGGTCCTGGACCTTCCTGGTGCAGGCTGGTGGCGAGGATGCGACGTAGAAGGGGTGGCGCCGGTGGCGGGGGGTGGTGGCAGGCGTTCGGTGCTCGTCACCTTCACGGTGGCGGGTGTGGTGCTCGTCGCGTCCCTCGCCGCCGCGATCCTCCTGCGCCCGAGGCCGAGCGGCGGGACCGACGGGCGGACCACGCAGGCCGCCGCGACCAGCACCGCGGACCAGCCGGTGCAGTGCGACAACGGGCCGTGCCAACTGCTGGCCACCACGAACGCGGGCGACAGCACCGTGCGGCTACTGGCCGACACCATCGACCCCGGCCGGCCAACGCCGACGCAGAGCGGTCGGGTGCAGTTCGCGGCCAAGACCGGCACGATCGTGTTCGAGACCAACATCAGCCAGGACGACGCCGTGCTCACCCGCAGCTCGCTGTCCTGTCTTTCCACCGGTCAGGTGCCAGCGTGCATGGTGTTCGGCGAGGCGTCGTCGACCGACCGGCGGGACGGCGCGCTGGGCGAGGTGTTCATCGAGCGCGGCGGCTACTGGGCGCGGCCGAGCTACGACCTGTTCTATTCCAGTGCCGGCTACTTCACCCTGTGGGAGGGCGCGGGGGACACCGAGCCGGAGGTGCTCACCGTGCAGAACGACTGCGGTACCACCAAGGACGACCAGTGCGCGGCGCCCAAGGTCTACATGCAGCTGTTCTCGCTCGGCGTCGTGGACGCCACGAGCTGCACGAAATCGGTCAGCGCGATCAGCCTGTTACCCGGCCACGGCACCACGAAACCACCCGCCGCTGACCTGCGCGACTGTCCGAATTAGCCGTTGTGCCACAGGTCGACGACGCTCACGTCGACGGCCGCGAGGAGTTTCCTGGTCAGCGGCAGGCTGATGCCGATCACGCTGGACGGGTCGCCGTCGACGCCCTCAACGAACCAGCCGCCGAAACCGTCCAGCGTGAAGCCGCCGGCCACCGTGAGCGGTTCGCCGGTGGCCAGGTAGGCGTCCAGTTCACGGTCGGTCGGGCAGCCGAACCGCACCGTCGTCGCGCGGACTCCGGTCGCGGTGGCGGTGACCTTGCCGTCGGTCAGGTGCAGCACGGCGTGTCCGGTGAGCAGTTCGCCCTCGCCGCCGGCCATCGCGGACCAGCGTGCCTTGGCCACCTCGGCCGAGCCCGGCTTGCCGACGACCACTTTGCGGCCGTCGGCGTCGGTCATGGACAGCATCGAGTCGCAGCCGACCACCACGGCCGTCGGGTGCTCGTCCGCCACGTCCACGGCGACGGCGGTCGCCTTCGCGGTGGCCAAGGCGATCACCAGGTCGGGCGGGCTCGGGTCGGTCAGCCCGGCCGCGACCGCGTCCTCGTCCACACCGGACACCCGCACCTCCGGCTCGACACCGGCCGCGCGAAGGACGGAGAGACGGGCGGGGGACGCGGAGGCGAGGACGAGGCGCACGGCGGGCAGCGTACGGGGGACCGATCCGAGGCGTCAGACCGCTTCCGGCACAGTGATCACGCCGGCTGGCCGCGTGTCGGTGACCAGGGCCGGCGTGTGATCGGCGGGTCCGGTATGTCGGACCGCTTCCGGCGCCGTGATCACGCCGGCTGGCCGCGTGTCGGTGACCAGGGCCGGCGTGCGATCGGTGGTGCTGGCGTCCGGTGTGTCAGACCGCTTCCGCCACCTTGGGTGCGTCGGCCGGGCTGGTATCGGCGATCATGGTCGGCCGGCCGGGACGGCGTGCGATCGCGATGCAGGCCAACGCGCCCAACACGAGTACCGCGACCGGCAGTATCAGCGTGGACCGGGCCGCGTCGGTGAAACCGTGTTGGAACGTGGCGGTGCCGAGCGCGCACAGCCGGTCCGCGAGCGACGCCGGCACACCGGGCGGCACGGCACAGTGCCCGCCGCCACCGGCATTCGTGGCCGAATCGGCGGTCGCGGCCATCCCGGCGATGAACTGGGATCGATACTGGACCGGCAACTGCGCCGCCGACACGACCGCCGCCGCGTGGATGGACACCGTGAGCCGTGCCTGCAACAGCACGCCGATCGCGGCACTGCCGAGCACGCCGCCGACCTGCCGGGTGGTGTTGATCACGCCGGAGGCCGCGCCCATCATCGGCGGGTCGACCGCGCGGGTGGCCAGATTCGCCAGCGGCGCGAACACACAGCCGATGCCGAGCCCCGCCAGCGCCAGTGCCGGCGCGAACCGCCACGCGCTCGCGCCCACCTCGGTGTCCGCCGCCAGCCACGCCACACCGCCGGCCAGCGCGGCGAATCCGAACATCGCGACGTACTTGCCGGGCAGCCGGTCGGACAGCTTGCCGGCAAACGGCGCGGTCAGGCCGGACGCGAGCGACATCGGCAGCGTAACGAGGCCGGATTCCAGTGGTGTCAAGCCAAGCACGGACTGCAGGTAGATGATCACCGGCAGGAACATGCCGGTCAGCGCGAACCCGATGCACACGTTCGCGATGTTGGCCGCGGAGAACGTACGGCGGCCGAACAGCGAAAGCGGCAGCAGCGGTTCCGCGCGATTGACCTTCTGCCACACCACGAACGCCACCAGCAGCACGACACCGACGGCGATGATCGCCGGGATGGTGACGGCACCCCAGACCTTGCCCCAGTGGTACTGCTGCCCGTTCTGCACGCCGAACACCACGGCCAGCAGCCCGAGACTGAACAGCACGGTACCGAGCACGTCGAACTTGTGCCGATGCCGCTGTTGCCCACCGGGAATGAAGATCACCGCCATGACGAGCCCGAGCACGCCGATCGGCACGTTCACCATGAAGATCCACTGCCAGCCCAGGTTGGCCACCAGCACACCGCCGAGCAGCGGCCCGGCGATGGTGGCGACACCGGCCACCGCACCCCACATGCCCATCGGCGCGCCACGCTTGGCCGGCGGGAACAGGGTTGTGATGAACGCGATGGTCTGCGGACCCATGCAGGCCGCGCCGAGGCCCTGCACCGCGCGTGCCGCGATCAGCAGTTCCGGTGTCCCGGACAGCGCGCACCACAGCGATGCCAGCGTGAACAGGACAAGACCCGCCATGAACACCGGCTTGCGGCCCAACCGGTCGCCGAGCCGGGCGGTCAGCAGCAGCGGGACGGCGTAGGTGAGCAGGTAGACGCTGTTGACCCAGACGATCTGGTTCAGCGTGGCGTGTAAGCCGCCCTTGAGCATGGACGGGATCGCCACGTTGACGATCGTGGTGTCCAGCATGATCATGAAGAAGCCGATGGACAGCGCGCCCATCGCGGCCCATGGATTGACCCGGCGCGTGCTGTCCGTCATCCGATGCTCTCCTGTTTCCCCTCGTCCACCAGGCTAAGGCGCGGTGGGGTGTTCGCGTTCTCGTAGCCGGCGGTGTCGTTGACGTCGCGGCCTTCGTGGGGCCAGGTGACCTTGCCGGAGGTGATCTGGTCGAGCAGTTGCCGCGTCCAGGTCAGTTCGGATTCCCGCTGGCACCGCTTCAGTTCGACGTCCGCCCAGTACAGCGGGTGGATGCCGGCCTCGGCGAGCCGCGCGATCACGACCGCGTCGGCGGCCAGTTGGGCCTCCAGTGCGACGGTGCGGCGACGGAGGTGGAACGTCGCGTCCTCGCGGCGCAGTTCGTGCAGGAAGCCGACGGCGACCGCGTACTGCGGGTACTCGATGACCGGTTCGGCGATCATGGACCGCAGGCGCGCCGCGAACGCGTCCTGGCCGGCCTCGGTCATCCGGTACGTGGTGCGTTCGGGGCGACGGCCGGCCCTTGTGGTCTCAAGCACCTCGATCAGGCCGTCCTCCGCCAGCCGTTCGATGGCGTGGTAGAGCGAGCCCGCGGTCAGCTTGAGCAGCCGCCACACCTCGCGTTCGTGCATGAGCTGGTGGATCTCGTACGGGTGGCGGGGGCCTTCGTGCAGGATCTCCAGCACGGCGAGCGCCATCGGCGTCAGCGTGCTTCGGCCGGCCTTCCGCATCGAACACTCCTCATCGATCAGTTCGCCGCTTAATATTCCAGTTGGAATATACAGCAAGGGGCAGCCGATGGAAGGGGTGACTGATCTCAGTGCGGCAGGCCGGACGCCCGCCACGCACCCGGGCCAGGGTGGACGTGCGGGGGCATCAGGGCCGCGCGGTCCGCCCACCGCGACGGGGGCGCCGGCTCGTCGACCGAAGCCGACCCGTTCGCGACGGCCAGCACGACGGCGGTCAGCGCGGCCAGCTCCGCGTCGTCCGGGGAACCGTGCACGACCCGCAGGACCGGTCGATCGTCGGTCACGTTGACTCCTCCACATACCTCTACGTCGTTCGGCGGCGGCCGAATCCGACGGTCTACAGCGGGATGTTGCCGTGTTTCTTCGGCGGCAGGGACGTTCGCTTGTCGCGCAGCATCGCCAGTGCGCGGGCCACGTAACCCCGGGTGTACGCGGGCGGGATCACCGAGTCCACATAGCCCCGCTCGGCCGCCATGTACGGGTTGAGCAGGGTGTCCTCGTACTCTTGGTCCAGCTTCGCCCGCAGCGCCGTGACGTCCTCGCCGCGTTCGGCCGCCGCCGCCAACGTCTTGCGGTGCACGATGTTCGACGCGCCTGACGCGCCCATCACGGCGATCTGCGCGGTCGGCCACGCCAGGTTGATGTCCGCGCCGAGATGCTTCGACCCCATCACGTCGTACGCCCCGCCGTACGCCTTCCGGGTGATCACGGTGACCAGCGGCACGGTGGCCTCGGCGTACGCGAAGATCAGCTTCGCGCCGCGCCGGATGATCCCGTTCCACTCCTGGTCGGTGCCGGGCAGGAAGCCGGGCACGTCCACGAACGTCAGCACGGGCACGTTGAAGCAGTCGCACGTGCGCACGAACCGAGCGGCCTTCTCGGCGGCGTTGATGTCGAGGCAGCCGGCGAACTGCGTCGGCTGGTTGGCCACGACACCCACGCTGTGCCCGTCGACCCGGCCGAAGCCGACCACGATATTCGGCGCGTACAACGGTTGCACCTCAAGGAATTCACCGTCGTCGATGATCCGGGTGATCACCTCGTGCATGTCGTACGGCTGGTTCGCCGAGTCCGGGATCAACGTGTCCAGTTCGCGGTCGGCGTCCGTGATGGACTCGGTGACCGCGCCCGCCTCGGCACCCGAACCGCCGAACACCGGTGGGTCGGACAGGTTGTTCAACGGCAGGAAGGACAGCAGCTCCTTGACGTAGGAGATGGCGTCCTCCTCGTCGGTGCCGAGGTAGTGCGCGTTGCCGGACTTGGTGTTGTGCGTCCGCGCGCCGCCGAGGTCCTCGAAGGACACGTCCTCGCCGGTGACGGTCTTCACCACGTCCGGCCCGGTGATGAACATCTGGGACGTCTTGTCGACCATCACGACGAAGTCGGTCAGCGCGGGCGAGTACACGTGGCCGCCCGCGTTCGCGCCCATGATCAGCGAGATCTGCGGGATGACGCCGGACGCGATCGTGTTGCGGCGGAAGATCTCGCCGTACAGGCCGAGCGACACGACGCCTTCCTGGATCCGCGCGCCGCCGCCCTCGTTGATCCCGATGATCGGCCGGCCGGTCTTGATCGCCAGGTCCATCACCTTCACGATCTTCTCGCCGTACACCTCGCCGAGCGACCAGCCGAACACCGTCACGTCCTGGCTGAACACGGCCACCGGCCTGCCGTCGATGGTGCCGTAGCCGGTCACCACGCCGTCGCCGTAGGGGCGGTTGTGCTCCTGCCCGAAGTTGGTGGAGCGGTGCCGCGCGTGCTAGTCGAGTTCGATGAACGAACCCTGGTCGAGCAACATGTCGATCCGCTCGCGCGCGGTCATCTTGCCCTTGGCGTGCTGCTTCTCGACCGCGCGCGCCGAACCGGCGTGCACCGCCTCGTCATTGCGCCGGTAGAGATCGGCCAGTTTGCCGGCGGTGGTGTGGATGTCCGGCTGCTCACCGCTGGTCGGCTCTCCGATGGGCACGGTCGCGCTGCTCATGACCCAGCAGCCTAATCAGCAAACAGCCACCAGCCAGCGCCCGCGTTGCCCATCTCACTGAGTTGTGCCGCTTGACCTTCAGTGAACTGGAGGTTGCACGCTCAGCTGAGCCCCGTCGGCCGTTCCCGCTCCGACCGGCCGGCGGGGTCACCCTGGTAGCCGAGCAGGTCGCCGGGTTGGCAGTCCAGCACCTCGCACAGCTTGGCCAG
>DATBCR010000071.1:0-4313 GCA_036270375.1 Pseudonocardiaceae bacterium
ACCGTCGACGCACCGTCCACTCGGGTCGCGGCAATGGGCGGCGACGACGCGACCCGGCTTGCCCGAGACACCAGCGCCGCGATCACCAGATAGGACATCGCGTCGGTAAGGAAGATCGCGGTGAACGCGGCCCGCGCCCCGATCCCCACCGCGAGACCCGCCACCAACAGTCCCGCGGTGACCCCGATGTTGCGGGCGGCCCGGATCGACGCCAGCGTCGACATCCGTTCGGCCGGCCCGACCACTTCGGAGACGATGATCTGCAGCAGCGGCGAGCATGGCCGGTCGGCGCCGGTGAGCAGGCAGGTCAGCAACAGAAACCCGATGATGTCGTGGACGAGCGGGAAAGCGGCGCTGATCAGGCAGCGTAGGAACATCACGATGACATAGGTGTGCAGCGCACCGCGCCGATCGGCGAACGCGCACACAAGAGGCGGGCTCACCAGGCCGCACACCGCGCCCGCCGACATGGCGCCGGCCACCTGCGGGGCAGGCAGGTGCACCAGCCCGACGAAGTACAGCGTCGCGGCGGCAAGGAACATGCCCGTGCCGAAGGAGTCGACCATCGCACCGACAGCCAGAATCCGGCCGCCACGCGTTACCGGGATCATCGAATCCCGAAGACCGGTCAGCAATTCCGGCGCACCTCGGAATGCCGGGTCCGTCCGTGCTTGTCGACGGTGCTCACCGGGTCCACGTGGTGCGCTCCCGCCACCAGCGCACCGTGAGATCGATCCGCTCCCGCACCTCGGCAGCGGTCCGCGCCGAAACGATCGCCTCCGCCGCGATGTCGTCGACCTGGCTGAGGCCGACGCTGTTCGTACCGGCCGCCATGCTGATGGTCAACTCCACGCCCGGCACCGGGCAGCTTTCCGCCGGTGGCCCGAACCGACCACGCTGTGGCGCAAGGACAAGCCACCCGCTCGCTGGCTCGGGGACAGCCGGCTGGCGGGACAAGGTCAGCGCCGACCCGCACTGCGATCGCAACGCCTCCTTGGACAGTTGCACCCCGAACGCCCGCTCGTAGGTTCGCGGGACCAGCGCCCCGCCGGCCCTGCAGGCGATCTCGCACAGCACCGGATGGCCGTCCGGGGTTATCCATGCCTCGCAATGGAAAGCCAGCGGGAGCGGCGCCGGCGGCAGCGCCGCGATCACCTGGGTGGTCAACTCCATCAGGCGGGTCCTGTGCGGGTCGTCCGGCGCCAGCAGCACACTGCTCAGGCACGATCCGTCGCGCAGATACTCGGCGATCCCGTCGCTGTAGCGCGACGGCCAGCCGTGCACGATCCGGCCGTCCCGCATGATGCCGTCCACGTGGCAGAACTCGCCGTGCACGAAAGTCTCGACCATCCACTGCCCGGGCAGGTGCGGTGGGTCCGCGTCGGGCCGACCAAGGAACTCGGCCACATCGCGGGGGCTGTGGAGCATCCGGACACCGTTCGCGCCCGCCCCGAACCTGGGCTTGGTCACCACCGGAAGGCCGTGGGCGTCGATGAAGTCGAGCAGATCCATCGGGTCGTCGATCGCGGCGAAGGCGGGCACCGCGACCCCCGCCAGGCGTGCCAGCCGTTTCATGGTCACCTTGTCGCGGTAGGCCGTGGCCGAATCGCTGCTCTGACCGGTCAACCCGAGTCGCGCACGCAGGCGGGCCGCCCGGAGAACGTCATCTTCGCTGGTGCTGGCGACCAGTTCGGCACCGAAGGACCGGGCTGCCTGTTCGGCTACCCGCATCGTGGACCAGGAGAGATAGTCGTCCACCAGCCTGTGGTCGGGAAAGTGTTCCGCGAGAACGTCCTCGGCACCGGCGACCGCGCTCTTCTGCGTGATCAACATGACGGTGTGCGCCGTATCGTCCAGCCAGTTCTGTAGTGGCCGTTGGGTGATGGATTGGCGAGACAACAGCAGGACCTTCGGCATGCTCGGCTCTCCAGTGATTCCCACGGCCACGACGCGATGAGCTCGCTCAGGCTTGCGAAGTTACGTGACGCGGTGGCCAGGACCGACTTCCATCGTGCCGACCGCACGTGTCCGGGCTCGGCCCGCAAACACTGGATGGATTCCCGACAAAACACGTAAAACCTAGCTCTAGCCGTTGCGAACTGTGGGTTCGCGGCTATATTCATCGGATGTCTGCGTAGTCGCCGACCCCTTGGAGAGCCGATGCGAATCGCCGCCGCTGTCGTCGCGCACCTGGTCACCGCCGCTGTCGCCTTCGGCGCTCTTGGCGCGTTACCGGGGCAGTTCTCGGACAATCCCGATAACCCCGACGTCCTCTACGCCGCGCCCAGCGGCACCGGGTCGGCCTGCGTCGTGCACCAGCCGTGCTCGCTGCCCACGGCCCGTGACCAGGTCCCCAAGGCTCTGCGTCACGCCGGCGGCAACGTCGTGGTCGAACTGCTCGGCGGTACCTACCGGTTGACCAGCCCACTGCGGCTCGGCGTCCAGGACTCGGGCAGTCCCGGCCACCAGGTGATCTACCAGGGCGCGCCAGGACAGACGCCGATCCTCAGCGGCGCCGCGCGGGTCACCGGGTTCACCAAGATCGACGCCACGAAGAACATCTACCGGGCCAGCGTGCCCAAGGGCGTGGCGAGCCGGGAACTGTTCGTCGACGGCGTCCGCGCGGTGCGAGCCCGCACCGCGAACAACCCGCAGGGCTTCTCCGTCACCGGTGCCGGGTTTACCACTGGCGACCCGTCGTACACGTCGTGGACCGACGTGCCGGGCGTGGAGATCGTCGACAACAACGCGTGGAAGCAGATGCGCTGCCCGCTCGCGTCGATCACCGCGAGTGCGTCGGGCGGCTCGGACCTGACCGTCGATCCCGCGTGCTGGAACAACAACCACAACTCGGTGCCCAACCCGAGCTTCCCTTTCAACGGCGCCGGTCTGCCCTCGCTCGACGCGATCACGTGGATCGAGAACTCCTACCAACTGCTCGGCACGCCGGGACAGTTCTATGTGGACAGTGCCGCCGGCCAGTTGTACTACGTGCCCCGGGCCGGTGAGGATCTTGCCACGGCCGATGTCGAACTCCCGGTGGCGTCGGAACTTCTCGACGTCACCGGCACGCCGGGACACCTCGCACCGTTGAACGACAACGACTGGCGGGCGGTCTACACCGGCGCATGGAACACCTCGGGCGGGCGGCACCTCGGTGATCTCGGCGACGACGTCCACTACACCAGCACCGACGGCGACTCGTTCAGCTACACCTTCGCCGGCACCGGAATCCAGGTGCTGTCGGAGACCAACTCCGACGAGGGCACCGCGGATGTCTACGTCGACGGCGTCAAGACTCAGACGGTCGACGCCAACACGCCGCAACGGTTGGCGCAGCAGGCGATCGTCTCGGTGACCGGACTGGCCAAGGGCCAGCACACGGTCCGGATCGTCAAGACCGGCGGCAGCTTTCTGCTGATCGACGGCGTCACCGTGATCCCCGATGTCGTGGCGCCGGTGCACGACATCACCTTCGCCGGCATCACGTTCGCGTACACGACGTGGAACGCGCCGACGACCGAGGGCTACATCGACAACCAGGCCGGCATCGTCTGGGATCCCACCACGCGGACCCCGGCGCGCGTCCCGGCCGCCGTACAGGTGCACCGGGGCGCGCGGATCTTGTTCACCGGGGATGCCGTGCGGCACACCGGAACCAGCGGGATCGACCTGGCCGATCAAACGCAGGATTCCACCGTGACGGGCAGCACGATCACCGATACCGCGGGCATCGGCGTGGCCGTCGGCGAGGTCGACGACTACTACCAGACCCAGCCCGCGCTGATGACGAGCGGCAACACCGTGTCCACCACGGTCGTGCAGTGGCCGGGGCAGGAGTACCAGGACTCGGTCGGCATCTGGGTCGGCCACAGCCGTGGCACCACGTTGTCGCACAACGACATCGGCTACACGCCGTACTCCGGCATCTCGATCGGCTGGGGCTGGGGCTGGATGTCGGACTGCACCCTGCAGGCGAAACAGGGGCTGTCGGACTGCCGGCGTGGGACGACGTACACCGGCGGCAACCTCATCACCGGCAACCACGTGCACAGCGTGATGGGCGTGCTGAACGACGGCGGCCCGATCTACACGCTCGGCGGGCAGGCGTCCGGTTCGGAGTTCGTCGGCAACGTGCTCGGCGAGTGCATCAACGGCTGCAACGCGATCTACCACGACGAGGGCAGTTCGCTGTGGAACACCCACGACAACGTGGTGGCGTTCAGCAACGGCGGGCTGTGGGTGAACCTGTGGACGCCGAGCATCCACGACGACTCGATCCACGACAACTTCACCGACACCGCCCGCTTCAA
>DATBCR010000072.1:0-4585 GCA_036270375.1 Pseudonocardiaceae bacterium
GTCGCGCGTAGCACGGCTCGGCGCTGCTAACCGCCTTCAGCGTCTCGATCATCGTCCCCGGCTCGCACCGCACCACCCGGTCCACCAGCACGTTCGGGTACCGCTGCGGCAGCAGCGCACGGATGTCTGCGTAGTCGACACCCGGGTCCCGCACCAGCTCCGTCATGGCGTCCCCCAGTCCGTCGGCGTGACGTCACGCAGCACGGCCAGCCGCATCGTCAGGTTCGCGATCGGCGTGCCGGCCCTTGTGCACTTCGCGGTCGCCACCAGTTCCCCGTCCGGCCGCGCCGGTTCGCACGTCACCCTGGTGGTGAGCAGGTCCCCGGCGGCCAGCGGCCCGAACAGCCGCAGCGTCGCCACCTCGCGCAGTTCGACGTGCCAGCCGGGACCGCGCGTGTGACCGACGAGTTCTGCCACCGCCCGGCGCGCCGCGACCAACGGCAGCACACCCGGATAGACCGGTTCGGCCGGATCGGTGCCGGTGACCTCGGTCCGCGACATCACCTCGGTGCCGGACCGGAACCGCACCGCGCGGACCGGATCGTCGCTTCGTGTCTGCGTGCCGATCCCCATAACCATCGCCCCCCGGACACAGCCGAACCCAAGCGGCTGTTCTACGTTGCAAGAGGGCACCGGGGATCGCTGGGATACCGAAACGCCCGGATTAGGCACGACTTGAGACCCGAAGGGGCGGTCAGCATGGCCGACGTCGAAACCGAACTGCCGGACGCGCTGGTCAGAGCGCTGCCCCTGCTGCGCACCCGACCCGCCAAGCCGGCCGCCCCGGACGGCTACCTCGACCTGCTCGACGGCGTGCGGGTCGCGTCGACCAACGTGGCGCAGGCGTTGTGGTTCACTGGGATCGGCTCGACGCTCTACGACCACGGCCAGGCCGTCGCCCGCGCCGTGCTGAGCCGGTGGAACCCGCCGCTGGCCACCGTGGTGCCGTGCGACGGGATCTGCCTCGATGTGGGCTGCGGACCCGGCAATGTCACGGCACAGCTCGGGAAGTTGGTCGGCAAGAAGGGGCTCGCGCTCGGCGTCGACGTGTCGGTCGCCATGCTGCGGCGGGCGGTCGCGTCGGCCGCGCCGAACGTCGGTTTCCTGCGGGCCGACGCGACCGATCTGCCCCTGCTCGACGACACCTTCGACGCCGTCACGTGCTACGCGGTGCTGCAGCTCATTCCCGACCCGTTCGCCGTGCTCGACCAGATCGCCAGGGTGCTTCGGCCCGGCGGCCGGATCCTGATCATGGTGCCGACCGTGCGGTTCGGGCCGTTCGATCGGTTGTCCCGGGTCCTTGGCAAGCCGGGTGGTGTGCGGCTGTTCGGGCCGGACGAGTTGGCCGATGCGTTGGCCGACCGAGGGTTCACCGAGATCAAGCCGACCGGATTCGGCCCGGTGCAATGGATCGACGCCCGCCTGCTGGCTTCAGCCGCGTAGCGCTGGCAGTGCCGGCCGCCGCAGCCACGCCGTGAACAGCCCGTCCAACGGCGTGTCGGTGTGCGCTTGCGCCAAGGCCGTGAACTGCTCCGTGGTGACCGTGCCGTGCCGGTGCGTCGTCGTCCACGCCCGCAGCAGCGCGAAGAACGCGGTGTCGCCGATCGCGGTGCGCACGGCGTGCAGGGTGAGCGCGCCGCGTTGGTAGACCCGGTCGTCGAACATCCGCCGCACACCCGGATCGGCCAGCACCAGGTCCTGCGGGAGCGTGGCCAGCCTGGCCCGCGCCCGAGTCGCGTGACTGGCGGCGGGTGCACCGCCGGACACCTCCGACCACAGCCATTCCGCGTAGTTCGCGAAGCCCTCGTTCAGCCAGATGTGCCGCCAGTCGGCCACCGACACGCTGTTGCCGAACCACTGGTGCGCCAGTTCGTGCGCGACAAGGTGTTCGCTGCCGCGCCGTCCGTCGACGTGGTTCGCGCCGAACACCGAAACCCCTTGTGCCTCAACGGGTACCTCCAGATCCTCGGCCGCGACGACGACCGTGTACTCGCTGAACGGATACGGCCCGAACAGCCGGTCGAACTCGGTCACCATGTTCGGCTGGCGGCCGAAGTCGTGCCCGAACCGCGTGACTAGCCGGCCGGGCACCGCGGCCCACTGCGGCACGGGCGTACCCCCGAGGTGCAGCACCTCGTACGGCCCGATCTGCACGGTGACCAGGTAGGTCGGCGTCGGCGCCCGCTGCTCGTACACCCACGTCGTGCTGCCGGCACCGACCCGTTGCGCGACAAGCGAACCGCTGGCGATCACGGTGTACGGCGACGCGGTGGTCACCGTGATGAGATAGCTCGCCTTGTCCGCGGGGTGGTCGTTACAGGGAAACCAG
Source organism: Pseudonocardiaceae bacterium (assembly GCA_036270375.1). GTDB lineage: Bacteria > Actinomycetota > Actinomycetes > Mycobacteriales > Pseudonocardiaceae > DATEPR01. Next base: position 2,330 of record DATBCR010000072.1, read on the forward strand.
GACGGCGCGCCGATCGGCTGGCTGGCCACCATCGCGCCGTCGGTCAGCCGGTCCCACCCCACCTCACCCCAGTGGGCGCTGCGCACCGGCCGGGGTGTGCCGGTGTAACGCACGTCGACGGTGAACGGCTCGCCGGCCGGGATCGGGGTCGCCGGCCGGATACGCAGCTTGTCGCCCCGGTGCGTGTACCGGCCGGGTGCCTGGCCGTCGACAAGCACCCGGTCCACCCGCAGCCCGCTCAGGTCGAGGCTGATGCCGGCCAGTTGTTGTCGCGCGGTCGCGGAAATCAGCGCGCGACCGGCCAGGCGCCCGGCGTTCGGCCGGTAGTCCAGCGTCAGGTCGTAGTGCGTGACCCGGTAGCCGCCGTTGCCGTGGGTCGGGAGATACGAGTCCGTTGACGCGTCAGCGCCCGGCTTCATCCCCGTTGCCATGCGGTGATGGGGTTTCCGAGCCACCGGGTGTCTGCGGGCACGTCCTCGCCGCGCATCACCAGCGACGCCGGGCCCACCGTGACCCGCTCGCCGATCCGCACCCCTGGCAGCACGATGCCGTGCGGGCCGAGCGTCGAGCCCGCGCCGAGCGTGACCTCATCCATGCGCATGATCCGATCATGGAACAGGTGCGTCTGCACAACGCACCCCCGGTTCACGCTGGCGCCGTCGCCGATGCTGATCAGGTCCGACTCCGGCAGCCAGTAGCTCTCGCACCACACGCCACGACCGATCCGCGCGCCGAGACCGCGCAGCCACAGGCTCATCAACGGTGTGCCACCGATCCAGCCGACCAGCCACGGCACCGCGAGCACCTCGACGAACGTGTCCGCGAGTTCGTTGCGCCACACGAAAGAACTCCACAACGGGTGCTCGACGACGCGGAACCGCCCGACCAGCAACCATTTCGCGACGATCGCCACCAACCCCGCGATCAGTCCGGCGGCCAGCAGCAGCGGCCCGCCGAGCAACGCGGCCACCGCGAACCCGAAGTGGCTCGCCACCGCCTCGAAGCCGAACAACGTCAGCACCGCGAGCGCGACCGCGCACATCATCGGCACTACACGGCACACCTCGACCAACGCCCGCGCCACGACGAGCCTGCGGGGCGGATCGAACGTCCGGCTGGTGTCGCCGTCGTCGGTGGCGCGGGGGAGTTTGATCGGCGGCATGCCGAGCCAGGAACTGCCCGCCTTGGCCCGTTTCGGCGTCGACGACAGCACACCGACGAGGCCGCGCTTGGGTACCGAACGGCCGGGCGCGGTCATGCCGGAGTTGCCGAGGAACGCCCGTTTGCCGATCCGCGCACCGGCGATCCGCAGCCAGCCGCCGCCCAGTTCGTACGTGCCGACCATGGTGTCGTCGGCAAGGAACGCGCCGTCGCCGACCGTTGTCATGCTTGGCAGGGCAAGCACCGTCGACGCCTCGACCCCGCGCCCGACCCGCATGCCGAGCGCGCGCAGCCAGACCGGCGTGAACAGGCTGGCGTACAACGGAAACAGCCCGACCCGCGCCATGCTCATCAGCCGCGCCGTCGTCCACGCCCGCCACGCCATCGCGCCGTGCACCGGGTGGTAGCCGGCGCGCAGCCCGGACCCGACGGCCCGCACGCCCGCCAGGATCAGCAGCGCGTACGCGACCAGCGCCGCAACCGTGCCCAGCGGCACGGCAAGCAACACCCGCTGCACCGCGCTGCCGAGATTGGGTGCGCCACGCAGGAAAAGCCCCAGTACCAACAGTCCTGGCGTCGCCGCGAGCACCGGCAGCAGGCCGAGCGCGAGCGACGTCATGCCGTAGCCGAACGTCCACCGGGCGTTGCGGGCGGGTCGGTCCGCCGGCCAGCGGTGCGGTGCCTTGCCAGTACGTCCGGCCGGCACGCCCGACCAACACTGCCCGGCCGGCACCGACCCGGACACGCCGGACCCCGGCAGCACCTCGGCCCGCTTGCCGATCCGCGCGCCGGGGAACAGGGTGCTGCGCGCGCCGACGGTCGCGCCGGCGCCGATCCGGATGCGGCCGACGTGCAGCACGTCCCCGTCCAGCCAGTGACCGGATAGGTCCACCTCAGGCTCGACAGCGCATCCCTTGCCCAGCTTCAACATCCCGGTCACCGGCGGCAGCGTGTGCAGATCGACGCCGGTGCCCACCTGCACGCCCAACGCCCGCGCGTAGTACGTCAGCCACGCCCCGGCCAGGTTCGTCGCCCCGCTCAGCTCGGCCAGCCGCTCGGCCGCCCACAGTCGCAAGTGGACAGATCCGCCACGCG